>NZ_JACJPW010000121.1 GCF_014696265.1 Aerosakkonema funiforme FACHB-1375
TCTTCCCTAACCCCTAGCCCCTAGCCCCTAGTCCCTAATTAAGGAGGTGTTAAGGTGAATAGACTTTTGGAAGGAAAAGTTGCGATTGTTACTGGTGCCGGTACTGGAATTGGCGAAGCGATCGCACACAAATTTGCCAAAGCAGGTGCTAAAGTCGTCGTCAACGGACTGCCGGAAGATCCGGTAAAAGAAGTCGTAGAAGCGATTAGAAAATACGGCGGTCAAGCGCTTGCATATGCGGGCGACATTTCCGAAGAATCCCACGCCCAAGCTTGCGTTCGTGCAGCCATTACCGAATACGGAAATCTTCACATTTTGGTCAATAATGCCGGTGTATTTTTGGTCACTGCCGAAACCGAGCATTACCCGATCGAAGACTTCGATCGCACCATTCGGATGAATATCAGATCGGCATTTCTGATGACAAAATACGCCCTGCCGCACTTACAAAGAACGCGGGGCAATATCATTTCAGCGGGATCGGAAGCAGGCTTTAACGGGTTAGCTAAAAATACCCCCTACGGCGGCACAAAAGGATGGATGCACTCGTTTATGTTGGGAGTTGCTGTCGAGCAGGCAAAGTATGGAGTACGTGCTAATTGCGTTTGTCCCGGTGCGATCGATACAGCTTGGACGCACAAGGAAACTGGGCCAATGGATGCCCAGATGGAAAAAATGTTGATAAATGCCACACCAATGGCTCGACGCGGTACTCCAGAAGAAATAGCTAACGTCTATGCTTTCTTGGCATCGGACGAAGCAAGTTACGTCACTGGTGCTTTGTGGTTAGCCGATGGCGGGGTCACAGCAGCCAAGGGAGCAGTCGGTCAGGAAACACCGCAATCGCTGCGAGTTGAACCCCAAGGCGAACTGCGCCTAGATCATTCTTTAGAGGGGTTAGAAGACAAAAACTTTCACACCATTAAGAGATGAAAAACAAAAGTAAAAAGGCAAAAGTAAAAATATTATCTTTTTACTTTTGACTTTTGACTTTCACGGGAGGTGAGAAGGATGGCGACATTTAAAGACAGAACGGAAGCGGGTAAATTACTGGCTACAAAGCTTTCTGCTTATGCCAACCGCGCTGATGTTTTGGTGCTGGGACTACCGCGTGGTGGTGTTCCTGTCGCGTTTGAAGTAGCAAAAGCGCTGAATGCGGCGCTGGATGTTTTTGTAGTTCGCAAACTCGGTGTTCCCGGACAAGAAGAGTTGGCTATGGGTGCAATTGCTAGCGGTGGCGTCCGCGTGCTGAACACCCAAGTCGTGCGATCGCTTCACATCTCCACAGAAACAATCGATCGAGTAGCAGACTTGGAACAACAAGAATTGGAACGTCGCGAAAAACTCTACCGGGGAAACCGACCCGCACCCAACTACACCGGACGCACCATCATTGTTGTAGATGATGGTTTGGCAACTGGTTCCACTATGCGTGCTGCGATCGCAGCGCTAAGGCAATACGAACCCAATCTGATTATCGTCGCCGTCCCGATCGCCGCCCCCGAAATTTGTCAAGAATTTCAATTAGAAGTAGACGAAGTAGTGTGCTACAACACGCCCGAAAACCTCTGGGCTGTGGGACGAGCCTATGAAGATTTCTCCCAAACCTCTGATGAAGAAGTTTGTCGCTTGCTAGACAGAGCAAATAACTGTCAGCTCGCGGCATCTTCTTAGGATCTAAAGATGATGGCAAAAAGAGCGATTTTTATTTGTGTTGAAATCAATAGGAGTACAAACTAGAAACAAGCAAAAAGCAAAAAGTAGGCCATCGGTAAATGCCCATTTTCAATTTATCATACCCAGCCACATTTTATTTATTCATTATTATCACTTTTGATAACTGTCAAATTATAAATAAGGACGTCATAATGAAAGCAATCACATTTACTTAAGGAGTTGCCATGTTTCTCAAAAGCAAACAAAATGGTACCTTGATCCAAATAGAGAATCTGGAATCTTTGATCAACCCCAATGAAAATCAAATTACCGGACGAGATCAAGCTGGCCAGGAAGAACAAGGGCCTGCTTCATATCAGAAAGAAGAATTAATTTTTCCTTCCGGCGAGCAACTACCCCGCTGCTGGTTAGATGCAAATTACCCAAAAGCCTGATCTCGGATTAGTTATTAGTCATTTGTAAAATTATCTTTTCACTAATCAGCGATGACTGATGACTAATAACATCTGTACAGTGCGTCAGAAGAGCGTAATTTTTGCGCTCATCATTAATTTTATCGCTCTGACGCACTCCACTTAATCTAACGCCGCAATTTAAGTTAATAACTGAGGACATTGATATGGTTGATACCAGCGTCAAAAAAATAGACTCTACCCAATCCCCTCAAGGTCAAATGGGCCAAAAATATCTTGCCTCTGGAAAGAGTGTGTCAATGCGTCTTTGGGAGGACGAACAGCCTGGTGAAGCGAAACCACTAACTCAGCGCGAGTATGAAACTGTCGGTTATGTCATTAAAGGTCGCGCTGAATTACACATCGAAGGACAGATGGTTTTACTCGAACCTGGTAGTTCCTGGGTAGTACCGAAAGGAGCATCTCACACCTACAAAATCCTCGAAACATTCTCAGCAGTTGAAGCAACTTCTCCCCCAGCCCAAGTTCAAGGGCGCGATGAATAATACTTAAGTAGGGTGGGCAATGCCCACCTTAATTTTTAGGAAAAAATTTTCATCCTATTGGCTTACGCAAAAAGATATTGTTTGCTAATTTATGCCTATTCAATTGTATGTTAAATCACAATTTATTCCTACTAAAGAAAGATTTGGTAATTACCTTTGTCAAGCTATTGTTAAGTTGTGTGAACAAAAAATCATAGACCGAAATCAGTTGTAAGAAAACAAGGAAGATTAGATGCAGAGCAATGTAGTTAGCTTGCCGCTAACCGAATTTAAGCTGAATAAGATTATTGAGCAACAAGCGCAAGTTTTCAAATACGATGAAGCAGAGCAGCAATTTATTACGCTGTTGTATCTCGAAAATTTAGACAAAAAACTGGCAGCACAACCGGAAATTTCTGTCAACTTTGAAAGAGCGATCGCACACGCAATTGAAATAGCTTATAAAGGCGAATCGGGAGATAACGACGCCGCCCACCTTTTTTTACAGCGCGTCCTTTATCGCATCAACCGAATCAACCTTTTTTGGTATGACGATTTGCGCCACTACACCAACGAACGCTCTTACTATTTGCAGAAAATACGTAACCAAATAGAAGAAGTTTGGCAGCAGTGGGAAATATCCCAAATTGATGTAGAAGCTCTGCAAAAACTCGATGCCCAGCAAGCATTAATTGAGCGGGGAGAACGAGATCTCGATCCCTATTTATCTAAAGATGGACGGTACATTCGCGAAGAAATGACCGAGGCAGGATATCGCCACCTCTTAGCAATTGCTTCCTTCGATGGATTGGTAGAAGCAAGTCGTCTTTCCCGTATTTTGGGTGGTGCTGCTAACGAAGTGCAGTGTACTTTGGTGCGAGTACTTTTGGAAGAATACGGCAACGGTCGCCTCTCCCGCAAGCATTCTACATTTTTCGCCCAAATGCTGGCCGAATTTGGCATGAATACGGAACCGGAAGGATATTTTGATATCGTGCCTTGGGAAGTTTTGGCATCCATCAACCACAACTTCTTGCTAACAGAATGCAAGCGTTATTTTCTGCGTTACAACGGCGGACTGACATATTTTGAAATTGTCGGCCCTTCCATCTACAAAAATTATCTCACAGCAGCGCAGCGACTGAAACTTTCAGATGCGGCAATGGGTTATTGGGAATTGCACATCCGGGAAGACGAACGTCACGGTCGCTGGATGCTGGATGATGTTGCTTTGCCATTAGTTGATATGTATCCCGATGAAGCTTGGCAAATTGTTTTGGGGTACGACCAAGAGAAATTTATGGCCGATCGCGCTGGTGCAGCTATGGTGCGATCGATCCGCTCAATTTGCTAATTGTTCATTGCCGATCGCTTCCTCTTCATTCTGCTTTGCTTGCTCTATGAGCGATTAGCGATGAACCGAGCGTCCGATTTTTGCTGTCCTTTTCTGCTCTTTTTTGCTCCTGATACTATGTTTAACCTCTCCATCCTCGCTCCCAAGTCTAAGACTCTCTTTGGTTTTCGCCCAACTCAAAAGCCAAGCTCCAAAGTCGCTAAGAGAAGCCCTTCTGGAAAAGAAGTATTTATTTGCCCGGAAGAATCTAATTTTTACTCGCAGTGCTTAGATATGATGGTGCTAAACGATTGCGGTGAGGATGAAGTAGCGATCGAGTTTGGTTCTGGCGATGGCCTTCCAGTCATTAATTCATTGCTGAAAAACCAGTTTAATGGTAAAATTGACGGCTACGAACTCAATCAGTCAGCTTGCGAAGTTGCCAATGCCAAAATTGCTACATACGAGCTAGAAGATCGATATGTAATTCATAATTCTTGTTTCTTCAATTCCGCTAAACCCGATTCCCGATATCTTGTATCGAACCCACCATATCTGCCATCATTAGATGACGATATCTATCTGCCGTTATTACGCGGAGGCATGGATGGTTCTGGAATTACCAGGCAACTATTGTCATTAGATTACGAGAACGTGATGCTGATGATTTCCAGTTATTCCAATCCAGTAGACACCATTGATTATGCCATTGTCAAAGGCTACTACGTTTCTAAGTTTCTCGTTACCCCTCTAGAATTTGGCTATTATAGTTCTGAGCCAAAAGTTAGGAATACGATCGCAAAGCTGCGCGAACATAACATGGCTTTTTATTCGGAAAATGTCTACCTTTTGGCAGGCGTTTTGTTTCAAAAACAGCATAAAGCTCCTGTAGATTTGTCTAACGAGTTAATTCAACTGATGACAAGTTTGTAAAGTCATATCAAATCCGGTAGCATCGGTTGCATAAAAAATGCGTTCTTATCTGCGTTAATCTGCGTTAATCTGTCTTCATCTGCGGTAAAATTTTCACCCCCGATCTCCCACAGATAACATGAGAGCATCATTCATGTACTACCGATCCAACCGGACACGATATCAGTAGCATTTAAGTTAAAAACCTTTATAAATAAACCTGGGCGAACGGCAAATCGATCGACGGCAAAGGCCAGTTCGAGTATATCGCCAATCCTCAGCCGCTTGGCCCAGAACCGCACCCACCCCAACCCGATCCGAAATTGCACGGGACGCCAAAAGACAGATAAAAGTGTTTGAGTTATGGGAGCGATCGCACGATCGCCCTTATTTTATTCCGCCGCGAGTTTGAGTAGCGATCGCGATTATGTTAAGTTTTGCAAATATTATCCCCCAGGTAGGTATAAACTAGGTTAAGGCTTGGTTAAGCATATCTATAAATACCGTTATCAAACGAAGAATCGATGGCCACTAACGGAGAAAATTTCAACCAACAGAGCAAAAACGACTTTTTATACCCTAGAGGCCGCTACTACGGTGCCTTTACGCCCGAACAACTAGCTTTTAACGCTAATTTGCAAGAATTTGCTCAGAAAGTTGCGTATATCGCGGCCTTGGAAACCGGAGGAAAGATTTTGCCAGAGGAGGCGTATCAAAAGATCAAATCTTTGTGGAAGCAGCTAAAGCGAAGCAGGAAGGCGATGAAGATTGGCCAAAATCCGCCATCGGAAACGCAATAGTTTTTCCTGGTATCAGTTTATATTTATCACCGCTCAAAATAACCAAGATGTGCAACGCCTTGGCGGAATTCTTGGCGCAAACAGTTACCGGGCTAAACCATTTGCAACCGCCCAACTTTTAGGAGCGATCGCCCTACCGCAAATTGCCGAGCTTGTTTTAGGTGGGCAAATGTTGTAGAATCTAACAAAAATTGATGCGATGGCAGCTTTCTGAGCGCAATTAACCAAAAAAATCAAGTTGCGACCCCCTAAAAGCACAGCATTAAAATTGAAAACTATTTAAATTATACCATTGACAACTTCTTACACCTAAAAATACACAAATGTCTCTAAAAGTTGAATTATTAGAACAAAGTTTCCAGCGCATCAGACCTCACGCGGAAGAATTTGCCGCTAGTTTCTACGAAAACTTATTTGCTGCTAACCCCAGAGTAAAACCGCTATTTGCTCATAGCGACATAAAAAAGCAGCAAGGAAAGTTGCTGAGTGCTTTGGTGTTAGTAGTAGAAAGTCTCCGGAAACCAGAAGTTCTCAAGGAAGTTCTTAAAGACTTAGGAAGCAGGCACGTCAGTTACGGGGCAATACCAAAATATTACCCCTTAGTGGGCGCGGCGCTGTTGGCAACTTTTGAACAATACTTACAAGAAGATTGGACTCCTGAAGTTAAGCAAGCATGGGAGGATGCTTTTACTGCGATCGCAGCTTTAATGTTTGAAGGCGCAGGTTATCCAGCCCAAACTCTGCAATTAGAAACACTACCAACTCCTTCACCAAGCCCACACAAATCTACCACTGCAATCAAGGAAGTTGCCGCATCATTTACCCCACCTCCGCCACAACAAAAATTATCAATCGCTTCCACCGACGAGAAAAAAGCAGCGATCGTACAGCCGTCTTCTGGTGAGATGTTAAAAGATGCCGCCAGTGCAGCGCCACCTCCATTAATAGAAAACCAAGCCATCGCTTTTGTCGGGGAGAATAAAGCACCAATCGTGCATAAATCCACTACCAATGTCAACGAATTTACAGCTAACGTAGCACCACCTCCCCCACAAAAATCTGGTGCATTACAAGTAGAATTACTCGAAAGCAGCTTTGCCAAAATCAAACCCCAAGCCGCGCAATTTGCAGCCAGCTTTTACGAAAACCTGTTTGTAGCCAATCCAAGAATAAGACCGTTATTCACTCACACCGATATGCAAAAGCAGCAAGAAAAGCTGCTCGGTGCTTTAGTGTTAGTCATAGAAAGTTTGCGTAAGCCACAAGTTCTCAAGGCAGTTCTTAAAGACTTGGGAGCAAGGCACGTCAGTTACGGGGCCATACCAAAATATTACCCGCTAGTTGGCTCTGCTCTAGTCACAACACTAGCCCAATATCTACAGTCAGATTGGACAGAAGAAGTCAAGCAAGCCTGGGTCGATGCTTATAGTGCGATCGCAGCTTTAATGTTTGAAGGCGCAGGTTATCCAGCCGAAACTCTGCAATTAGAAACACTCCCAATCCCTTCAGCAGGCGAGCAGAAAGCACCTATACTGCAAGAATCCATCACCCCTATATCGAATATATCGAAAAGTACAGCATCGACTCCTTCTTCGGGATTAGAAAAAGCACCATCACCACAAAAATCCGGAGCTTTACAAGTAGAATTACTCGAAAGCAGCTTTGCCAAAATCAAACCCCAAGCGATGCAATTTGCAGCCAGCTTTTACGAAAATCTGTTCGCAGCCAATCCAACTGTGAAACCGTTATTTGCCACCACAGATATGCAAAAGCAGCAAGAAAAACTGCTGGGTGCCTTAGTTCTAGTCATAGAAAGTTTGCGTAAGCCACAAGTTCTCAAGGCAGTTCTTAAAGACTTGGGAGCAAGGCACGTTGCTTACGGGGCAATCGCAGAATCTTACCCCTTAGTTGGTGCGGCGCTACTGCAAACTTTTGAGCAGTATTTACAGTCAGATTGGACGGAAGAAATCAAGCAAGCTTGGGTGGATGCTTATGTTGTGATTACCAATGTAATGTTTGAAGGTGCAGGTTATGCTCCCTTACCTGTGCCATCGCAAACAGTACCCACACCTTCTAAAGTCGCAGTAACAGCACCAGCACCGCAGAAATCTGGTGCCCTAGAAATCGAATTACTCGAAAGCAGCTTCGCTAAAATTAAGCCACAGTTGCCGGAATTTGTGGTGAGCTTCTACGATAACTTGTTTGCCGCTAACCCGGGTGTGAAACCGTTATTTGCCCACATCGATATGAAAAAGCAGCACAAAAAGCTGCTTGCTGCCTTGGTGCTGGTGGTAGAAAGTTTACGCAAACCAGAGGCTCTGCGGCAAGTGCTTCAAGACTTAGGATCTCGGCACGTTGCTTATGGCGCTCTACCAAAATATTATCCGCCTGTGGTTTCTGCACTGTTGGTGACTTTAGAACAATATCTACAGCAAGATTGGACTCCCGAAGTAAAGCTTGCATGGGAGAATGCTTTTGGGACGATCGCCAATGTGATGTTGTCAGGTGCCGATTATGCAGTCCCATCTCTCCCATCGCCGCCAGTACCTACTTTTTCTAACGACGCAGTAACGGCACCAGTTACAGAAAAGTCTCCCAGTTTACAGAATGAATTAATTAAGAACAAATTCGCTCTGCTTAAAACTCAAGCTGAAGCACAAATAAAACGCTTAACATCCGTTGTTAAAGAAGGTGTAACAACAGAACAAATACAGGAAAAACTTACCGCCTCCCAGGAAACATTAGTTAAATGGTTCTGGGAACTACCAACATGGGCGATCGCCAGCGTTGCAGCCTTCGTATTAATATCGCTCGTTCTCATCACCGATGAAAATTCGCCCCTAGCCAAAATAGTGGGCAGTGCAGACGCTATCAGCGTTCTGCTGGCTTTGATTCTATTCATCAAAGAAATTCCCGAACGTAGGAAACAATCTCACTATCAAGCTTGGAGCATCATAGATGGAGCGGAAGGCGTAGAAGTTAGCTATGCTAGGTTAATGGCGCTGCAAGATTTGAACCGCGATCGCGTTTCCCTTAGAGGGGTAAAAGTTGCTGGTGCAAAGTTAGAAAATATCGATTTAAGTGAAGCCGAATTAACTGAAGCGGATATGAGTAACGCCGATCTCGATGAAGCTAACTTCACTAGCGCCAATCTCAACCGCACCAATCTCAGTTTTGCCAGTCTCACTCGCGTCAACTTCAGCCGCGCTAATTTGAGTTTTGCTAAATTAAAAGGTGCAAGAATGGCTGGCTCTAACTTCAAGAATGCTAATTTGCTCGGTGCCGATTTGAGTGATGCTTTGTTGACTGGTGTGGATCTCAAAGGTGCTAATTTGAGCGCAGCTAACCTCAAGGATGCCAACCTAAGTGGCGCTAGCCTGGAAAATGCTACGTTTACTGGTGCAAATCTAGAAGGTGCTATTATGCCTGATGGTTTCCAAGAAGGGTAACATTTTGCCAAACCTGCCCCCTTCTTTTATAAGAAACGAAGGGGAGCTATCGATCGGTTCGATTACAACTGCAAATTTTCCAATTCTTGCCACACAGTATTCATAAATTCTTTGGCATCCTTGATTCCCATTTCTCCCAAAGCAATCCACTCCTCATCGCTATGCTCTCTATCCATTCCCATTACTTCTCTTGTCCAATAAGGCAAGTTAGATGGGTTTTCCATCAGATCGCGGACTATCTCTATGGTACTCTTACCAGCTACTTTCTCATCCCAGCCGATCGCCAAACAAAATCTTAGCAATTTCGCTAGGTTGCTGTTAGGCGAAATCGACAACAGCAAGGCCATATTTTCTGCAAGATAGTATTTTTGGATGTCCATTTGCATCTACCCTTTTAGTTAGGCATTGATGACATTTAGAATACTCCAATTGTCATCTATCTAAAGATTGGCTTAGGAAATCTTAAGCTTCATTATTTATCCTGTGGGGTAGGCGCGATCGCATTCCGCTAGAAGGTGCATCAGACTTCCCTATTTGTGACGATTTCTTACAGCCTGTTGAGAGATACCCGACTTCTTGAACAAGTCGGGTATCTGTGTCGAGAGATCCCCGACTTCTCCAAGAAGTCGGGGATCTGTGTAACAATTCTAAATCTCAAGATAGATAAATTAGCGTTTTTGGGTAAATAAAATTAGAAAAATAACGACATATCAAACATCTACCTTTAGGTAGTATTTTGTCGTACCCAAAACTTGTTAGCAATAGAAGATAAAATCAAAGTTAATCGTGAAATAATAAAAACAATTACCCGTTTTCGAGCAACCATTACTAATTTTTAAGATATACCAACCGCCAAGACATTTAGGATATTCTTCATTCCTCAAACCCTTGAGGCGACGCGCTTCATTCCCTAGCCCCTAGCCCCTAGTCCCTAGCCCCTAATTATATGCCACAATACTTTGGAAAATTGCCCACGACAAATCAACCTTGGACAACAATCGGAACAGTGCGATCGATCCTACACGACGATCGCGGCGTTTGGTGTTCTTGCGGCGATACCCGCCTTGCCATTAGCGTGCTAGCACCCAACTTAATCCGCGTTCGCCTAGCACCAAATGGTGAATTTACACCCCACAGTTCTTGGTCTGTTGCTTTAGATGATAAAGAATGGTCTCTCGTACCTTTCCAGTTTAAAGAAACTGCTTCAACTATAGAAATCGAAACAGAAAAGATGCTCGTTTCAATTCAACGAAACCCTTGTCGCATCGCATTTTTTGATAAAAATGGGCATCCTTTCGCTCGCGATACCGAAATGAGTATGGGTTGGCGAATGGGTGCAGTTGCAGCTTGGAAATACATCGAACCAGACGAACATTACTACGGTTTTGGCGAACGCACTGGATTTCTGGATAAATTATCTGAAGTTAAAACTAATTGGACAACTGATGCTCTAGATTATAATTCGCTTACCGACGAAATGTACCAAGCGATTCCGTTTTTTATGGCATTGCGTCCCGAACTGAGTTATGGTTTATTTTTTAATACCACATTTTGGAGCCAATTCGATATCGGTGCCGAAAACCCCGGTGTTTTGCGAATGGAAACTCGCGGCGGGGAACTCGATTATTACATTATTTATGGCCCAGAACCAGCCCAAATACTCGATACTTATACCCAACTGACGGGGAGAATGCCCCTACCGCCAAAATGGTCGATCGGCTATCATCAATGTCGCTGGAGTTACGAATCGGAAACAGTCGTGCGAGAACTGGCAAATGAATTTCGCCAACGCAATATTCCCTGCGATGTAATTCATCTCGATATCGATTATATGCGCGGTTATCGCGTCTTCACCTGGAGTCCGAAACGCTTCCCCGATCCTGCCAAACTGATTGGCGATTTGAAACAAAATGGTTTTAAAACAGTAACAATTATCGATCCGGGAGTTAAGTACGAACCAGAAGCAGATTATCATGTTTTTGATGAAGGAATAAAAAACGATTATTTTGTTCGTAATGCCGACGGGCAACTATTCCACGGCTACGTTTGGCCAGATAAAGCAGTATTTCCTGACTTTTTGCGACCCGATGTACAGCAGTGGTGGGGCGACTTACAAAAAAGCCTCACCGATATCGGTGTTGCCGGTATTTGGAACGATATGAACGAACCGGCATTAGACGATCGACCTTTTGGCGACCCCGGCAATAAAATTTGGTTTCCCCTCGATGCACCCCAAGGAAATTCCAACGAACTCACAAATCATTTAGAAGCACATAACTTGTATGGCTTGTCAATGGCTAAAGCTTGTTTTCAAGGACTGGAAAAACATCGTGCGATCGAGCGATCGTTCGTGCTGACGCGATCGGGTTTTGCAGGCATTCAACGCTGGTCATCTGTGTGGATGGGTGACAATCAATCCTTATGGGAGCATTTGGAAATGTCGCTACCAATGCTTTGCAATATGGGATTGTCGGGCGTGCAATTTGTCGGTTGCGATATTGGCGGTTTTGCTGGCAACGCCACAGCGGAATTATTCGCTCGATGGATGCAAGTGGGAATGCTTTACCCCTTAATGCGCGGTCATTCAGCAATGAGTACCGCACGACACGAACCGTGGGTATTTGGCGAAACAGTCGAAAAAATTTGCCGCGAATACATCAATTTGCGCTATCAATTATTGCCTTATATTTACACACTTTTCTGGTCAGCAGCCACAACTGGCGCACCGATTTTGCGTCCGTTACTCTATCATTTTCCCAACGATCCGAAAACCTACAACCTCTACGATCAAGTATTGCTCGGCCCATCCCTGATGGCAGCGCCCATCTACCGACCCGGAAAGGAACATCGCGCCGTATACTTGCCCGAAGGTACGTGGTATGACTGGTGGAGTGGCAATCGCTACGAAGGGCCAATTCACATCCTCGCCCACGCGCCTCTAGAAAGAATGCCTCTGTACGTTCGCGGCGGTGCGATTATCCCAATGGCACCCGTAATGCAATACGTTGACGAACGTCCCCTCGATCGCTTAACGTTGCGTATTTGGCCCGGTACAGGTGAATGGACACTTTACGAAGATGACGGTCATACCTTTGCCCACAAAACAGGCGCTTGGGCGACCACCACATATCGCGTTTATCGAGAAGGACAACAAATAATTGTCGAAATTGGGGCGCGTGAAGGACAATTTTCCCCACCAGTGCGGGATGCGATCGTCCAACTCTCAGGCATAGGCGAACAGCACTTCCAAGATGATGGTACTGCAAAACATTTCACTTTTTGATCGAAGAGATCCCCGACTTCCCCAACAAGTCAGGGATGCGATCGAAAAACCGATCCCAAAAATCTTATTCCCGATCCGAAAAGCACAAAGACATCTGTGTTCATCTGTGGATATCTGTGGTTAAAATCCCAGAGTAGTTACAATTAAAAATCTGTAATTGGGAATACAGTTTGATGTATCTTTTGACAGAAGTTACAGCCTTAACTAAACAATTAGGATACTTGTGACAAAAACAAAAAGGAAAATACTATGCAGCGCCTTTTTTCCAACTTAAAGCAGGCATTTCGCCAAAGCTTTTTTATTTTCAGCTTGATTAGCTTGATTGGCCTCTCAAGTTTATTCATTTTCAGTCAGCCAAGTTTAGCCGCCGCCCCCACAGAAAGACAACCAACTTTAGAGAGAGGAATTGATAACGCCGCTCAAACTAACCAAGCTGCCCATAATCGCGTAGATACTTACGAAAAAGCAGTGAAAGCAGTTGACGATCCTCAAGGTCTGGAAAAAGCTTACGAAAAAAATCTCGGCAAATACGAAGAAAAGCAACCAGATAACGGCATCATCCAAGAAGCTAGCAAAATAATTGAAAAAGTCACCGGTCAAGACTAATCGATTTCTCAAGTCTTACCCAAGCACATTAAACACAAGTACGTTGTTGCGCTTTAGCGCTAAAGCGCAACAACATACCCAAAAATCAACTCTATTTTTTGTGGTGATTATAAAAAGTTATTTAATCGTAGGCTGGGTTAGGCATCACAATCAACTTTAACATTAAGACGAACATTTTTCCCCATAAATCCGAAAAGCCTACGATATAACATATTAATTGGTACGAATTTGGGGCGTGGTGCGTTAGGCGCTTTTGACTTTTGACTTTTGAATTTTGACTTTTGAATTTTGACTTTCTAGACCCTAACTATAACCTTGCAATTCCTGTTGCAAATGTTTCCCCCACTCAGTAGCTATAGCTATTTCTGTGAAGGGAATTTGGATAGAATCAGTTGCATCTGCAAAGCAAAATTCTAACGCTACTGAACGACCTCGATCGGGTGGGTTTTGTAAATCAGCTAATTTGTCATCTACCATTAGATAGATTGATTTGACATTTTTTAGAGAAAAAGTTTGCAGATTCACTGGTTCTGTGCGCGTAGGTTTTCCCCAAGTTAAATTGCTGCCATTTTGACCCAAAACCGCATAAATATCGTACTTTGCCCGCTCAAATTGCGACGCCCAGCGACGATAAGCTTCAACCTTTTGAAATTCGTTCCAGCCAGCCCAAGCTAACCAAATAAATAGTGCCAGCAACGGCAGCCAAATAAGACCTCTTTCCATATTTGAGCGATCGACTTTTGGTAAATATCCTGCAACAACAGTTTCTAAACTGGGTGAGGTTGAGTTATGGTGGTGATCGAGCTGTCCCTACCCCTGGCAGGTTGACATGAAAAAGCTTTTTCTTCTGAGTTTGTTTATCATCGGTCTCGGTTTCGCCATCTTTAATTTTAAAGGACTGGCAGCCAGAGGCAACTATGACTCGATCGTGCTGGACTTTCGGGAAGATGTTCCCGCAGCCCAAATTGCCGAAAAGCTGAGCGCGATCGCAAAACAGTACCACGTTAACCCTTATCTCAATAGCGAATTCTCTGTAAAGGATAATGTCTATATTGTCAAGGGCGATGAGAAATTACTTAAAGCCCTGAAAAAATCAGATCTAGCCAAACAGACAGAATCTATTGAGCCCAACTATCTGTATTACGCCCTAGAAATCCCCAACGACCCAGAGTACAGCAAGCAGTGGAACCTGCGAAGCATCAACATCGAGTCAGCGTGGGAAGAAACCAAAGGTAGCGGTGTGACAGTAGCCGTGATCGACACTGGCGTCAGCCGCGTTCCCGACTTGCAAAAAACCAATTTCGTCAAAGGCTACGACTTTGTGAACGACAAAGTAGAAGCTGATGACGACAACGGACACGGCACCCACGTTGCAGGTACGATCGCACAATCTACCAACAACGGTTACGGCGTCGCCGGCGTCGCCTACGAAGCCACCATCATGCCGCTGAAAGTCCTGAGTGCAGGCGGTGGCGGTACAGTTGCCGATATTTCCGAAGCCATCAAATTTGCCGCTGACAACGGCGCAGGCGTCATTAATATGAGCTTGGGTGGCGGCGGTGCCAGCGAACTGATGCAAGAAGCCGTTGACTATGCCCACAGCAAAGGCGTAGTTGTAGTAGCAGCAGCGGGTAACGAAAGCCGAGATTCCTCCTCCTACCCAGCTCGCTATCCCCATGTCATCAGCGTATCCGCACTCGGCCCCGACGGTGAAAAAGCACCCTACTCCAACTTTGGTGCAGCTGTAGATATCGCCGCTCCCGGTGGCAGCGAAAACGGTAAGATTCTCCAAGAAACCATTGACTACCAAACCGGCGAACCCATCTTTGCCGGTTATCAAGGCACCAGCATGGCATCTCCCCACGTTGCTGGAGTTGCCGCAATGGTGAAAGCAATGGGTATCGAAAACCCAGATGAAGTCGAAGAAGTCCTCAAAAAATCCGCACTTGCAGTCAAAGAAGACCCCCTCAACCACTTTGGTGCCGGCAAACTGGATGCAGCAGCAGCAGTGAAACTCGCCGCCAAAGGACAAATCACCTTCCGCGACTTCTTCCGCTGGTTGCGCGAAAATGGTTATCTCAACCTCCGCTTCTGGTTTGATGGCGGTGCTGTAGCACTCCTACCTAAGATACTGATGGTATTGGGTTCCTACCTGCTAGCTTGGTTCTTGCGGAACTATTTACCCGGCTGGACTTGGGGGCTAAACAGCGGTTTAATCTTTGGCAGTTCCGGTTTGTTCTTCCTGCGCGGTTTATACGTCTATGATGCGCCCCAGTGGCCTTTCCGAGTCTTGGGTAGTTCTATTCCCGAACTGGGTAACGCCATTCAAGGCACTAGCGCCTTAAACCCGATATTTGCCAGCGTGCTAATTCCGTTAGTTTTAGTAGCGCTGTTGCTGGGAAATCGCAGTTGGAAGTGGTTTGCGATCGGATCTGGCATCGGTGTGGCCAGCTGCTTGCTTGTCAGCGCCGTGATGATGCCTCATGTCATGTGGCTGGGAGAAGGTCTCTGGGCCCGTGCCTTCCTGATCGTTAACGCCCTACTCTGTTTCGGACTTTCTCGGTTAGCTATGCAAGGAGAAAAACAAACTGCTTGACACTCTACCGCCGTAGAACGGCGAAGATTCTCAAGAGATTTTCACTCTTAACGGCTGTGCCAAACAGCCTCTAGACACTCCGCCTAAAGCATCGTGCTTACTTTTTCTCAAGATATTCGCCGCGCCGTTACAGTCAGCGTTTACCAGAAAACCATGCTTCGTTCGATACAGTCCGCGTTTAACCCGTTTCCCGGAGAATTTATATTCTCTCGGTTTATCGGCGTTGTAAATGGGCAGTTTATCCCCGTCGAGAAAACTCGCTCTACTGGTATAGGATTCCTCCTGTTCCACGTAGGCGATACCGTATCTGGAGCACAACGCTTTCAGTTTGGCTCTCAGGCTGGTGTGGGGAATTTGAACGAAGTTTTGGTTATTCCGACTCCCGATGTTAATCTCCTGTTTGATGCCCACGTTAAAACCGACAACGATTTTAGCGATCCGGTTCTCGATACAGTGATTAATAATGTGACGCGCGGCTTTATTGAGATAATCCCGAACCTTGTTATTCCGATTCCGTGTTATTCTCGCCTGACGCTCGGTTATTCCCTCGATATAATGCAAATCTTTAATCGATTGCAGTCGGGCGTTCTCTTTGTTGAACCAACGGTTAAGGGATTTAATTCTTTTACCATCCACGATAAAGGATGCCCCGTTGGTATCGACGCAGGTGGCCAGATTATCGAGTCCGAGATCGATAGCGAGAGCGTTATCGGGTTCTGTAGGAACGGGAGTTTCTTCAACTTCGGCGATCAACTCCACGTCGAAGAAACGCGCGTTATAGCGGGGGTGAATCCGAACTTCTTTAAGAGTATCGGGATCGATTCTCGCAGGAATTGGTATCCAAATTTCCCCGTGTTCCTTGCAGAAGTCACGAGACATCGGAACACGGAATTTTCCATCCTTGATTTTGACCCTCGGCATAATCAAGAGGAAATAACCGTCTTTCGGGAGATAGTGAGGAAGTCTAACTTTCTGTTGAAAGCTTCCCTCTTTTACGGCGTTTATCAAGCCGTAGAAACTCCGAAAGGTTCTATCGACTACTTTAAGGGTCTGTTGGGCTATATCGGTATTCAACCGCTTATAGTTCTCGTTCGCTTTGCAGTAGTGATAGTTAGATTCGTAGCGAAGATGTTTCCCAAATTGAAAGTAATACTGTCTGACCGTGTAAAGCCCCACGTTGTAGAGGTTTTTACTCAGTCGGCAGAGTTCTCGCAAGGCGGTAAATTCCCTCGCCCCGAGTCCGCGTATCTGGTTCTTCTGAGTCAGGTACATCGCTTTCTCGCTAGAACTACAGCCACTTTAGCGAGAAGCCCCTTAAATGTAAAGCCGTCCTAGAAGGACGGGGTTTCAAACCCAAAATTTACGATGAGTTTAAGCGTCACAGGTACGATCGAACGCAAAGGACTTGGGCCAGGAACCTGGGCTATAGTCACCGATAAAGGGGAAACCTACGAACTCTACGAAGGTGGCCCAAAAGAACTGCACGAATCCGGATTGAAAGTCAAAGTCAAAGGCGAAGTCCGAGATGATGTCATGTCCTTTGCCATGATTGGCCCCATCCTGGAAGTAAAATCCTTTGAGGTCGGTAAGTAATTACAGTTCTACCGTTAGTTATTCTTCTGTAGGGTGGGCAATGCCCACCCTATCACTTTTCATATTATCGTCGATATTCATCTCCGCAATCACCGATTAGCTCATACAAATTCCGCGACTTTTCAGAGATGGAATCAATGCGATCGCCATCTTGCTCGTCTAGTGTAAAACCGAACACCTTCGCATTTTCTTCTATATGTTCGGATATGCTGAGTCTAGCACCGACGATCGCACCACCCACCGCTGGTTTATCCAGAATATAACGCACAGCTACATTGGCAATACTTACGCCATGTTTATCTGCTATTTGCTTGAGTGTATTCAGCAGTTCTTGGAAGAGGTTCCACCCTCCCCAAGCATCGACCATATTTTTGTATTTTCTCAAGCTAACGGTGAAAAGATCTCCCCCTCGCGGTTCGGGACGACCCAAATATTTCTCCGACAACAAACCGCCACAAAGTGTCCCGTAAGCAAACAGCTTAATATCGTGTTGCTGACAGAATTCGATCGTACTTACTTCCGGACGGCGATCGACTAAAGAAAATTGCACCTGATTGGATACAATTTTTATCCCTGCATCGGTGATAATTTTTAAATGCTCGGTATCGAAATTGGTTAAAGCTAGATGTTTAATTTTTCCTTCTGCCTGAAGTTCCGCCATGTATTTTAGGGCATCCAGGTAGTTTTTATCCCTATATTCCCACCAGTGAAACTGTACCATATCCAAACTGGGTACATCCATTCTTTTGAGGGATATATTAATGTTATCTTCGACTACTTTACGAGTCATTTTGCTGGGGCGAGGTACCCATTTGGTGAAAGCTTGGAGATTTGATAAAGCTGCTTGGCCCCGATTAGCAATTAATTGCCGTCTGAACTCGCCAATAAAATCTTCTGCGGGGCCATAATGGTCTGCTAAGTCCCAAGTGGTAAAACCCGCATCCATGTACTCGAACATATGAGAAATAGCGGTTTTTTGGTCAATTTTTCCATGAGCGCCCGATACTTGCCACATACCATTGAGGATACGGCAAATGTTCAGATCGGGGGTAAGTTGCAGTCGGCTTGATGCAGGTAGTTTCATGGCGATCGCTTAGATTTTGAACTTTAGCTGTTGAGGTAATTCATGAATTACCCCAACAGGCATATATATCTTATCTATTTGAGTCCACTTAAGTGGACTTTCGCTATTAGCTGGAAACTTGAGTTCCCAGCGGGATTAAAGCACAGGTGCAAGATGTGACAAAAATCAAAACTGAACCCAAGTGCCGTGGAAACCATAAGGCACGCGAGTAGGAATCGAGATTCTAGCAACAGGTTCGGCGGTTATTTCTTTAGCGCTTACTACGACTAACTCCGAACTCTCTTTGTCATCGTCGTAAACAAATGTGACCAACCAGCCGTCATCTTCATCAGTAGCATCTGGTTGAGGAACAAATACTGCCTCGCCTCCATAACGTCCTTTCCCAAATTCGTGAATTTGGGAAGTACCGCTAACAAAGTCGTACTTGATGAAGCCATCAAATAAAGGTAATGAAGTTGGGGCCGATCGCGCTGTATAACCGTAACGAGTTGGTCGTCCTACCAGTTGTTCGTTTACACGCGGAAATTCCGAGGGTATATCATCAATTTGTTCTTGTTTCATCGCACCAGTGCGGAGATTAAATCGCCAGCGGTGCAGCAGGGGAATATCGCTTTGGCTATTTTGAGATGTTGGCGAGGCATCAAGCACGCTGGTGCTTTCCATCCGGCAAGCTATGAGTATGACTTCATCTCCTTCTTCATAGGCGTTGAGAGTGTGAAATATATAACAAGCTGGTGCTTCAAACCAGCGAATGTTGCTGTTATCTCCGTGACGGGGAACGATGCCAAAGCGACTGGGTATGTCCGATTCAAACATAAATGCCGGTTCGCCTCTCTTCATCCGTTCGGTTCGGAATGTCAGGGGCAAATCCATAAATATGGTGTAGTTTTCCGTGATGGCAAAGTCGTGCATCATCACGCCAACTGGTAAGTCAATTGGAACTGTTCGCAGCAACTTTCCTTCGGGAGAAACTACACTGTATTGCAGATAAGGCGGTTGCGCTACTCCGTAGCCAAAAAACATCATTTCGCCAGTTACGGCATCGACTTTGGGATGGGCGGTGAAAGCACTTTTTAGCTGGTTTTCATAAGTGTAGGAACCGACTGTTTCCAGTGAGGGTACTTTGATTTCGTGGGGTTCTCCGCCTTCCCAAAGTGCTAGCAGACGTCGATCGTGCCATACTAAGGCTGTGTTAGCTGTGTTCTTATATGGGCCATAAGGATTATTTTCCTGAATTGGTTCAAATATGCCTGTCCAAATGGCTTTATCGGCGTCGTGTTCGATTTGCCATCCTCGCGTTCGCACGTAACGGTTGCGATAGGTTGCCCTGCCGTTGCTAATTTGTACGCTGTGTAACATTCCGTCGCCGTCGAACCAATGGTAACGACCTTTTGGGCGAAACTGGGGATTTGGGCCGTTACGAACAAACATCCCATTGAGGTTGGGTGGTAGTTCGCCTGTTACCGGGAGGTCTTGAGCTGTAATTTCCTCTGGGACTGGGGCAAAGTTACCTTCTAGATAGGGATTGACTGCTGTTGTTGTCATAACTCTGAATTTGCTTAATCGCTGGCTTTCCCTATTTTTACAAATTGTTACATAAGTAGCGATCACTTCAGCGCAAGACCTTCTAGAATATCGATTCATTAATCCCAAAAACTGGGTTTCTATAGGCCAAAGCAATGAAATATGGCTGTTTGCAAAACAAGAAACCTGGTTTCTCTGGGACGACAACGCCAAATCTAATAGAGCTATATGCACATACTGCTAAATAGTCATCTATCAAGAGTTATAGATTTTTGTTGAAGTTGAGTTATTAAGACGATCGCCGTAAACCTTCAACTGACAAAGTTTCCTGCTTAAATTAATCAAAATTTATATGTATACAGGATGCGATCGCCACATCTTCAGGCAGTGTATGTAACCGAATTGGTATAATTGATAACTTCCTATTCCCTTGCCGCCCACACCTGACTATTTTCATAATGAAAGCGATACCCAGGGAGATATTTAGATGAGAATTCTGCTAGTAGAAGACGATGAGACAGTCGCAGGGCTTGTTTGTGACTTCCTTAGCAAACAACATTATGTCGTCGATATTGCTGAAGATGGAGAAGCTGGTTGGGAATTAATAGAAGCCTATACTTACGACTTGATTCTCCTCGATGTCATGCTTCCTAAAATGGATGGTATGACTTTGTGCCGTCGAATACGATCTGGTGGGTATCGGATGCCCGTACTCCTCCTCACTGCTCGTCAAACTAGCATAGATAAAGTTACGGGTTTAGATGTGGGAGCCGATGATTATGTAGTCAAACCTTTTGATTTAAAAGAATTAGGCGCTCGCATTCGCGCCTTGCTGCGACGGGGAAATTCTGCTTTGGCTCCCGTTTTGCAATGGGGAAAGTTACACCTTGACCCCAGTACCTGTGAAGTCACTTATGAAAATAAAATAGTTCCTTTAAGCCCTAAAGAATATTCTTTATTAGAGCTTTTTTTACGCAACAGTCGTCGTATATATAGTCGCAGAGCAATTTTAGATCACCTTTGGTCTTGGGAAGATGCTCCGGGAGAAGATACAGTCAAAGCGCATATTAAAGGCTTGCGGCAAAAATTTAAATCCGTAGGCGCACCTGTGGATTTGATAGAGACAGTTTACGGCATGGGTTATCGTCTCAAACCACTATCTAACGAACAGGAGGAAGAGAATCTGCCTTTGATTGTAGCTGCGGGTTTGCCCGATCGATTAACATCCTGGTTACAGGAGCGATTGGCTTTACCAATTGAAAGAACTGATAGTAGTGAAGAAATGCTGGATGAACTAGAGCGAGGAAACTGGTCTTTACTGTTACTGGATGCGAGCGCGATCGATTCTACTGTAGCGAGAGTCTTAGAACAAGCTTATTCCCGACTCAAGGAAGCAAAACAATCAATTATTTATTGCTTCGATCCGAATTTAGCGACTAATTTACCAAGAAAACTAATCGGTCAAATTTTACTTCACCCTTTGGACTGGGAAGAATTAGCTAGGATCGCCGCAGACACTTTGGGATTGACTTTAACTCCCGCTAAGCAATTGTCTACTTCAGATTTAACATTGCATATCGAAACAGAAAAAAGCCAATTAAAAATATCAAATGTGTCATCAAAAATTATTTATAAAAAACATGAAGAAAGCAGCGTTGGTGAAGATAAATCTGAAGTTAGCAAATCGGAAAAAATTACTGTTAAGACTGAAAATACAACAATTAACGATGACCGCTCGCCAATAAATGATAGCGCATCTATTGATAAACTAGCACGGATAGAATCGCTACAATCAGCAGTGGGAGGACTTTGGGAAAAGTTCAAAGACAAAATTATTAATCGTATTGCGGTTATCGAACAAACAAGTGAAGCTTTACTGGCAGGAACGCTTAACGATCGATTAAGAGAACAAGCAATACGCGAAGCTCACAAATTAGCTGGGTCTTTAGGTACATTTGGTTTTGTTAAAGGCTCTTCAATAGCGCGGGAAATAGAGGAATTATTACAAGTACAACAAGAGGAAACAAATTCTCAGACCAGTAATGCGGGCGGAGATCGACCCGTACAAAACACAACACTATCTACAGCCTCTTCTGGTTCGTGGAGTGGCTTAAAAATATCGCCAGCCCACGAACTAAATATAATGCGCCTTTTTCAATTGGTGACAGCGTTGCGGCGGGAACTGGAAGCAGCTTCAGATACAAATACTACCGATACTTTTCCTTATGCTCGGTGGCAGAGTTTATTAACTAATAATAAACCTAGACTATTAATAATAGAACCAGAGCGAGAGTTGGCCGAACAGTTAGTTAGAGAAGCAGTTACTTGGGGAATGCAGGCAGAGAGTATCAGCGATTTGCTTGCTGCCAAAGTGACAATTGAAAATACTAATCCTGATTTAGTGCTGCTTGACCTTTATTTTGGCGATTCTACTGAGAACGGATTGAGGCTGTTGAAGGAACTATCGGCGCAAAATCCACCTGTACCAGTCATTATCTTGACATCTCACGATACTTTCAGCGATCGTGTAGAAGTTGCTCGTATGGGTGGGTGCGCTTTTTTGCGAAAGCCGATCGAACCAGCCGGTGTGATGGAAGCAGTTAGTCAAGTGCTACAAAAAGAACGCAGTAATGAATTTAAGGTGATGGCAGTAGATGACGATCCCCAAATACTGTCCACTTTAGAAACTATATTGCAGCCTTGGGGCATCAAGCCGATTTCCCTAGACGACTCGCGACGTTTGTGGGAAGTCCTAGAAGCGACTGCACCGGATTTGTTGATTTTAGATATAGATATGCCTCATGTGAATGGGATTGAAATCTGTAAAGTCATACGTAACGATCCGAAGTGGAACTATCTACCGGTGCTTTTTCTTTCTAGCCACACTGATGCCGAAACTATCAAGCGGGTTTTTGGCGTTGGCGCTGATGACTACCTATACAAGCCAATTATAGGATCGGAACTGATCGCCCGTATTTTCAATCGCATACACCGAGTTAGGGTGCTGCGGAGTATTTCTGAAACGGATATTTTGACTGGAGTACTCAATCGACGCAAGTTAATGCAGGATGTGCAGCGGTTTTTAGGGATGTGTAAACGTTATGGACAAACCTTATCCTTTGCCATTTTAAATTTCGACTATTTTCAGGAATTTAACGAACAGTACGGTCATGCTGCTGGCGACATGATGTTGCAGCGATTTGGCAAATTGCTGCTGGAAAGTTTCCGCAGTGAAGATGTGGTAGGTCGTTGGGCTGATGGAAAGTTTGCGATCGGTATGTACGCTCTTAACAAAGAATCTGCCGCAAAACGCTTGAGCGACTTAATAGCTTGTTTCCAGCAATCGGAGTTGGATCGCCCAGAAGCAAGGAAGTTGCAAATCCATTTTAGCGTTGGTGTGGCTCAATATCCCGATGATGGTAGTGACTTACAATCTTTATATCATAATGCTGGTAAAGCACTAGATCTCGCTAAGGCAATGGAAGGCGATCGCATCACCTGCTATGACTTACCGAAAAATGGTGTATAAAACCCCGTGCGTAACCGGCGGGAAGGAAGCTACGCGCCGAAGTAATCTTCTAGTAGCAGATAACCTCAATCCGATTCTTCCTCAAGATAAAATCTAAAATCTAAAATCTCAAATCAGCATGGTAGCCAAGCGCATTTTAATAATTGATGATGAAGACGATATCCGAGAAATAGCTCAAGTTTCCTTGGAAACTATGGGAGGTTGGGAAGTGCTAACAGCTGCTTCCGGTAACGAAGGTTTAGCGATCGCCTCAGAGCAAGCGCTTGACGCCATTCTCTTGGATGTGATGATGCCGGATATGGATGGCCCCACTATTTTTCAAAAGCTACAGGCAAATAAAGCCACCCAACACATCCCTGTGGTCTTATTGACAGCTAAGGTTCAGGCGGCAGAACAGCGCAGATTTGCACAGTTGGGCGTAAAGGCTGTATTGACTAAACCTTTCGATCCGATGATCCTGGCAACTCAGCTAGCAAAAGCACTAAACTGGAGCCAATAAACTGGCAATTAAGCTGTAATTTGCTGGAGGAAGCCTTGTCACCTAATGTGGGATTTCAAGATCGCAACAGTGCCGGTGAGCAGCTAGCCCAAGCCATTAATGCTCAGATTGACCAGGTTCGGGAGCGAGGAGTTTCGGCTTCCCCCATTGTCTACGCTCTACCTCGCGGCGGTTTGCCAGTTGCTGCACCTGTAGCTCAGAAGCTGGGTTGCCCTTTAGATATTATCGTGGCTAAAAAGATTGTTCAGCCAGAAGACCCAGAACTAGCGATTGGTGCTGTAACTGTAGATGGGCAGGTGGTGTGGTCAAATCGATTGCCTTTACCTAAAGATCATCCGCAATTACAACAAGCGCTCCTTCAAGCTCAAGAAAAAGCGATCGCTCAATTCGATTGCTTCGCCGCTTATCGTCCTAAAATTACGCCAGAAGGTGCGATCGCCATCTTGATCGATGATGGCATTGCTACCGGGATGACAATATCTGTGGCGATTTCGGCTCTGCAACTTCAAAAAGCAGCACAGGTTTGGATCGGTACCCCTGTAGCACCTCTGGGATCGATGAAATTTTTACGCCGAATTTGCGATCGCGTTATTGTACTGGAAACGCCCCAACAGTTCTTCTGCGTCAGTCGCTTTTATGTAGAATTTCCCCAAGTCGAAATGGAAGATGCTTGTAGCTTGTTGCAACAGGTTAATCGGGGTTAGGGATTAGGGGTTAGGGGCTAGGGAAAGAGGGAAGAGGAAGAGAGAAAACATTT
>NZ_JACJPW010000122.1 GCF_014696265.1 Aerosakkonema funiforme FACHB-1375
TGTCAATTTTTACAATACATTTGTACTATCCGTGGGTAGCGATCGCACTCCTGCAAGTGCCTTAACAAAAGTTCATACAGTGTCGATTACTTTTGTCCGACTACTTACAACGCTATTTCCACTACCCAACTAACTTTCAATCCGGGAGAAACTTCTAAAATTATTTCGGTTGCAGTCAATGGGGACAGATTAATCGAAGGTGGCGAAACCTTTTTTATCAATTTATCTAATCCTAGCAATGCAACAATAGCCGATAACCAAGGTGTCGGTAATATTACCAACGATGACAACGCGCCTACTGTCAGCAATATCGACAAGTCAGGGAACGAAGATAGCGATATCAGTTTTAGTGCTGCTGACTTTACCAGCAAATTCACTGATGTTGATGGAGATAGCTTAAGCAAAATCAAAGTTACTTCTCTTCCCAGCAACGGTACGCTGAATCTGAATGGTAGCAATGTCGCCGTTAATCAAGAAATTGCTGCTGCTGATTTAGGAAATATCCGCTTTACTCCGGATGCTAACTGGAACGGTTCTACAAGTTTTGGTTGGAATGGTTTTGATGGTGGGAATTATGCCAATAGTGGCGCAACTGTGAATTTAACAGTTAACCCAGTTAACGACGCGCCTTTTGTCTTTAATCCCATCACCCAGAAAACCGCGTTCGCCAATGACTTGTTTAATTACAGCTTCCCCGCTGACACTTTCAAAGATATTGATGTTGGCGATAACCTCACCTATACCGCTACTTTAATTAACGGCGAACCTCTACCGAGTTGGTTATTTTTCAATTCATTTACGCGGAATTTTGTTGGCGAACCTTCCGCTAGCGATGTGGGTACTTTCACGTTAGTTGTCAAAGCAACTGACAATGCGGGTGCTAGCGTTACCAACCCATTTAATTTGACAGTTATTAACGCAGATACGGATTGTTTTTGCGACCAAATTCCTCCTACCAGTCCTGACAGTTTACCTGGTGTATCGGTTGACGAAAATCCAACTGATAACAACTTATTCGGCGGTGATGGTAACGAAACTCTCAGCGGTACTGCTGCTAATGATGGACTTTTCGGTAATGGTGGCGATGACTTGTTAGTAGGGAAAGAAGGTAACGATAACTTATTCGGCGGTGACGGTAACGATACTGGTTTTGGTAGTAGGGAAAGAGACTGGATTGCGGGTAACGCTGGCAACGATATACTCAACGGTAACGCTGGCAGCGACGTACTCAACGGTAACGCTGGCAACGATACTGTCCGTGGCGGTCAAGAGAATGACTTGGTGCGAGGCGGTCAAAATGATGACTTGCTGTGGGGGGATTATGGGGATGATACTGTGAGTGGCGATGTGGGAAATGATACTGTGTTTGGCGGTGCTAGCGAAACGGATCTTTTTGACGGACGCGATTTGTTATTTGGCGGCGATGGGGATGATGTGCTTAATGGTAATGCTGGCGATGATACGCTGTTCGGCAATGACGGTAATGATACGGTGCGAGGCGGTCTAAATAATGACATTGTTTGCGGAGATGCGGGGGATGATGCGCTGTTAGGCGATTTAGGCAACGATAGTTTGTGCGGTGAGGATGGCAACGACACTCTCTACGGCGGGAATGGCAGTTCTTCTGCTGTTGGCGCTAATGGGGAGCAAGATTACCTGTGTGGCGGTATCGGTAATGATTGGCTGTTCGGTAATGAAGGACAAGATTGGCTGAATGGAGAAGAAGGCAACGATACCCTCATTGGCGGTAAAGATAATGACTCTCTCTATGGCGGCGCTGGCGATGACTGGCTGGCAGGAGATTTGGGTAGCGATTTCCTCACAGGTGGTAGCGGACGCGACTTGTTTGTGTTTGCTTATACCACGGTCGGCGATACGATCGCTGACTTCCAAGATGGTGTAGATTTGATTTACTTACAGGGTAATTTGACTTTCCAACAGTTAGCGATCGCGCCTAGCAGCAATAACACTATTATCACCATTAAAAGCACTGGTCAACTGTTAGCTACTTTGAACAATATTCAAGCCAATCAGATCGGACAGGAGGATTTTTCTGTCAACTAATTGCTGTTTCTTAAGCAATTACAGCTTTTCTGGTTTATGGTGAAAAATGTTTGTTTATGTTAAAGATGTGTGGGATGGTGGGTTACGGCACGGTTCATTAATTATTGGTTGAAAATGCTAAACTTATTGTCCGTGCCTAACCCACTCTACGATAAGGTAAGTTTTTGTTATCAGGACAAAAACGAGAGAGCCAAAATGAGGTAAACAAGGTTTATTTATGTCGAGATCCTTAGTAGCTTGATAATCTAAACTCTCAGAAAGATGCAGGAGAAGAAGGAATAGTAACTGTAAAGGTTGTACCTACCCCAACTTCACTTTCTACTGCGATGCTGCCGCCGTGTAATTGCAAGCATTTTTTGACAACGGTAAGTCCGAGTCCCGAACCTGGAATAGTACCAACATTTTTGCCGCGATGGAATGCTTCAAACAAATATTTTCGATCTTTGGGTGGGATACCAATGCCGCGATCGCTAATTCGGAAAGTAGCCATTCCCGCTACGCTTCCCTCTGCCGGTTCGCAAACTATGGTAAAATCAATATTACCTCCCTGCGGCGAATACTTAATCGCATTCGAGAGCAAATTTTCGAGTATTTTTTGCAGCAGTTTGTCGTCCATATAAGCAATTTTACATTTACCTTCACTGCGAAAATTAATTCTGTAGTTGCTTGCAGCGGCAATCTCTGTTTTCTTGACGACAGCGCGGCAAATATTTTTTAGATCGATTAGTTTGGGCTCGAACTCTAGCTTTCCGGTGTCGGCTCTATTGATTGTCAAAATATCATCTAATAATTGTGTCATTGTTTTAGCAGAGGCTTGAATGCGCTGGATATTCCTGAGCCTTTTTTCTTTTGTTAATTCTTCGTTGGCATTTTCCAGTAATTGAGCCGAAGCTAAAATAGCGCTGAGGGGACTGCGGAAATCGTGAGATGCCATAGTAAAAAAGCGGTTCTGTAATTGGCTGATTTCTTTATCTCTTTCCAGATCCAGACTGATCTCTTCTGCGTGCTTGCGATCGGTTATATCTATGGCGGTACCGAGTATTTGTTCTGGCGTACCGTCGGCATTTCTGGTAAAGACGATATCCCAGGAATGAAACCAGCGCCATTCTCCGTAGATATTTTTGATGAAAAATTCGTGTTCGAGTACTTCACCATCCTTAGCTGTGGCAAATCGGTTTTTGATTTCTGCAAGTTTCGGCAAGCAGTCAGGGTGAAAAATTTCTGTAAAAAATGTCGATCCCATTGCTTGAATTTCTGACGGCGTGTAACCAAAGCAGGAATAAGCTTGGCGATTTATGTAGATATTACGTTTTTGCTTGAGATCGAAGATATAAATTAAGTTGGGAGTTGTGTTCGCAATTTGTTGAATTAAACGCTTTCTTTTCCGCAGCGCCAACTCTGCTTGCTTGCGATCGCTGATGTCCCGCAGCAACCAACCCAAGGCGACTGGTTTGCCTTCGCGATCGCGCATTAGAGTTACCCTGGCACTAGCGTTAATTGGTTCGCGATCGCACGGCACAAGCAGCACGTCCCATTCCTGTACGGGATTGCTGAGGCGCATCCGCCTCGTCAGTTTGGCGTGAAACAACCGACGCTGTTGTTCGGCGACAAAAATTACCAAGGGTTTACCCGCCAAAAATTCCTGGGACACGTTGAGTAGAGTTGCAGCAGCGCGGTTGGCTTCCTGAATTACTCCTTGTGCGTCCGTCACCAGGTAGCCATCCGGTGCCAAATCGAACAGATCCTTGTAGTGCTGGCGTTCGGCTTGTGCTGCTTGACAAGCCGCTAGTTCCTCTTTTAAAATGCAGAGTTTTTCTTGGCCAACCTTTACTTCCAAGGTGTTCTCACATTGCTCGCAGGCTGTTTCGTAAGGCTCGATGTTTTTAGGAATCACGGACATCTTTACTTCGTTCTCCATTTTACCAAATAGAGTGCTACTTCTATCTTGTAACTTTTGCAACGCCCTTCAAATCCCCCAATCTAAAAGCTAGTTTATATTTTTTTTAAGTGAAGTATAAATTTCATCTTTATGTGGTATATAAGCAGAGCGATCGCACAACTAGGGCCGTGTTGTTCAAGCCCTAGAAAACTTTAGAGCGTTTCATTTTTCTTAATTTTAAGGAGGAAGCTGCTAAAAGCTTTGAATTAAGAAGCTTTCCTGCTTTTCCCCCCTCACCCCATCTCTTCTAGATCCCTCGTTGTCCCGTGGAAATGCCTAATTAGTTTCCATATATCTTCTTAATGTTTGTCAAATCCTGTAATAATTTAATGAAAGGGCAGAATTCTCCTGCTTACCCTGAGAAAGATCGGGGCTAACCACACGGGGATCGGCCTAAAATGACAAACTTTTTATTGGCATCACCCTCAAGAAAGAGGGATGAAGTCGGCTGTTTTTTGTCCAAACATTGTTTAAGTTGAAACCAATTTGTTTTAAATCATTCTCCCTAAAACAGGTATACAGTTTTGTAGTTTTTGCATCCGTTCACCTTTAAATTTGAAAGATATCTCCACTATGAGGATTCTCCTAGTCGAAGATGATTTGTTGGTTGCTGAAGCTCTATCAGAAGCCCTGACGGATCAGCGTTATGTAGTTGATGTCGTCCACGATGGGGAATCTGCTTGGCAACAAATCAAAACCCTTTGCTACGACTTGATTCTGTTAGATGTGATGCTTCCGGAACTGGATGGGCTGACGCTTTGCAAACGATTGCGATCGCACGGTTACAGCCTACCTGTAATCATAATTACAGCCCTCGACACCAGCACGGATAAAGTCAACGGATTGGATGCCGGAGCAGATGATTATATCGTCAAACCGATCGATCTACAAGAACTATTTGCGCGAATTCGTGCTTTACTGCGACGGGGAATTTTTTCTTTACCGCCAGTTTTGGGGTGGGGAAACTTGCGCCTCGATCCAAGTACTTATGAAGTCGCTTATCAAGATCGATGTCTGCATTTAACCCCGAAAGAATACTGTTTGCTGGAACTTTTTCTCCGTAACGGTCGCCGGGTATTGCCCCGCAGTGTGATCATCGAAAGGATTTGGTCGCTAGAATCTCCCCCAGAAGAAAGTACTGTAAAAGCTCACATCAAAAGTTTACGCAACAAACTCAGATCGGTAGGAGCCCCTAATGACTTGATCGAAACAGTTCACGGTGTAGGTTATCGCCTCAAACAACAAGAATCTGAGCTTGTGGGCAGCTATCGTAATTAGTGCGATCGACTAATTGTAGCGCTCTCTAACATCTCAATAGTGCCGGAGAGCGCATCGATTTGTACTTGCACGCCAATTGGCAAAGTAAACTTATCTTTAATATGACCGATCGCCGAACCGTACCAAGCAGGAATTCCCAATGGTTGTATGTGTTCTCTTAAAACTTGCATCAGTGTGAGCGATTTTTCCCGATCCTTTGGATCGCAATCAGTACATTGTCCAAAAATAAAACCAGCAATTTGGTTGAGAATTCCTGCCAATTTCAGTTGCGTCAGCATCCGGTCAACTCGGTAAACTTCCTCTTCCACTTCTTCCACAAATAAAATAGTTTGTTTCCAGTCAGGCAGATAAGCAGACCCTACCATTGCTGCCAACACAGATAAATTGCCACCCACCAATTTACCCTTAGCTTTTCCGGGGGTAATTGTTTGCGTACAAATGGGAGTAGTGGTAGTTTCGCCGCTACTAGGGGGATTTTGCATCACCACATTTTCACCATTAAACAAAATCCGCTTGGCGTAATTTGTTGTAAACTCATTCCAAGTGGATGTTCCCACTGGCCCGTGAAAAGTTACCACACCACTTTTCACATAAATTGCTAACAGCAACGAAGTAATATCGCTGTAGCCCATCATAATTTTTGGATTGTTGCGGATGAGTTTGTAATCCAACAATGGTAAAATGCGATTGCAACCCCAACCGCCTCGTCCGGCGATGATTGCCTGCACTGATGAATCGGCAAACATAGCATTGACATCAGCAGCGCGATCGCTATCTTTACCTGCCAGATAACCGTAGCGATCGAGCAAATGATTGCCCAATTTAATTTTTAATCCCAGCGATTCTAACGTTTTCTTGGCATCTTCGATATCTTCAGCAGAAGTAACACCAGCAGGGTTAACTAACCCAACCGTATCGCCTACTTTCAGTTGGGGCGGTTTAATAATTTGTGATGGTGGAAAAGAGTCAGCTTTGGCGATTTGTGGCAATTGGGTAGCTAATGCTGCCATGCCAAAAGTGGTGATAAATTGACGGCGATCGTATGTCATTGCTAAGAAACCGGGTTTCTCAAGATGGATTCAACAAAATTCTAGCTTTTTAAGCGAAAGAAACCCGTTTTCTGGAGGGCGATTAAATGTCATGCAGGGGTGATGGTTTCTAACAGAGTTTTGAGGATAAGATAAGATGAAGTAGCACCTGGGTCTTGGTGACCGATGCTGCGATCGCCCAAATAACTCGCTCTTCCTTTCTTCGCCACCAAAGGTATCGTATTTTTCACTCCTTCCTCAGCAGCAGCTACCGCTTTTTGTAACGCTTCTTGCGTACTCGCACCATCAGCAACGGCTTGCTTAAAAGCATTTTTAGCTGGTGATAAAGCATCCAACATTGTTTTATCACCCAAGTTCGCTTTACCCCTTTGTACAACACCATCGACAGCAGCTTCCAAGAAAGCGATCGTATCTTGATTGTTTAATTCCTGCTTTCCCGCAGCTGCCGTACTCGCCCTCAAAAATAGAGTACCGTAAAGTGGGCCGCTAGCACCACCGACAGAGGAAATTAGAGTCATGCTAACTGTTTTGAGAATAGTACCGATATCTTTATCGGCGACACCGGGTAATTGAGTAATTACCTTTTGGAAACCGCGATTCATATTGATACCGTGATCCGCATCGCCAATAGCGGCATCGAGTTCCGTCAGATAATTTTTATTCTGTTCTAAAACTACTGCAACAGACTGCAACCAGTCTAAAATTTGCTGTTTTGTAAGCATATTTTTAACTTTTTGATAAACAGCGATCGCAAAAATTAATTAAGTGTTGGTGAAACTCATCAGTTGCCCGCATATAGCAGGCGTGACCCGCATTTTCCAATACTATCTTATCGGCATTCGGCATCACTTTCAGCAACTCATCGGCAATTGCCACAGGGACGATCGTATCATTACTTCCCCAAATTGCCAGCGTCGGCAATTGGATTCCTTGCAATTGCTGAGTAAACATCATAATCCCCACAGGCGCAACAGGAACAAACCCGCTCAACTTTTCTGAATGATTGACAACAAAAGGTAAACTGTAATTTCCACTCATAGATGGAGATATTAAAACTGGTTTATTTAAGTTTAATACCTCAATTACTTCCAGCAAAAACTCTCCAGGCGAACCAGATATTCTCTCAGAATTTCCATATCCGGGAACATCCACAGCAACTGCCCTGTATTCTTTTTCAGCTAATAGATTCAGAGTCCCGATATCTTTCCAAGTTTGGGAACTAAAACTTGCGCCGTGGAGAAACAACACTGATTTGGTATTCTGTTCTCCCGATTCGAGATAATGAATATTTGCACCCTGAATCTTGACAAATTTAGAATTGATAGCTGCGGTCATAATATTACATCCCCCAACGGAAAGCAGGTGTTTTGACTGGCGCATCCCAAAGTTTAATCATTTCATCATTCATTTTGAGCAAAGTGATAGAACAACCTTGCATTTCCAAAGAGGTGATGTAAGGGCCGATCGAATTTCGTACAATCTTCAATCCCTTCCGATCGCAAATTTCTGCCAATTTGCGATAAACAATATACAACTCAGACAGAGGAGTACCTCCCATACCATTGACAAAAGCGAGAACCGAATCGCCACTTTGTAACGGTGGATTAATCAATTCTACCTCTACCCATTCACCTTTGTTTGCATCCCATTCCCGCACCGTGCGAGTATAAGCAGAATCTTCGATAATCGAAATAGCCAACATTTCCGTAATTTCATCCGCCGATTTCAGCGACATTCTTTGTCTTCCCGGTTCCCCGTGGATACCAATCCCCACTTCCATTTCATCATCGCCGAGTTGAAAAGTGGGCGAACCTTTCGCGGGTACAGTGCAGGAAGTCAGCGCCATTCCCATACTGCGTCCGTTGATATTAACTTGGCGGCAAAGATTGGCAACTTGCTTTAAATTATATCCCGCTTGTGCAGCAGCACCGCAAATTTTTTCAGCCAAAACAGTAGTGCCAACACCCCGCCGTCCTTGCGTGTACAAACTATCTTTCACGGCGACATCATCATCAATCAAAATATTGGCAACTTGGATATTTTCTGAATGGGCGAGTTCCGCCGCCATCTCGAAATTCATAATATCGCCACTATAGTTTTTGACGATATTGAGAACACCTGCACCGCTGTTTACCATTTTGGCAGCTTCTAACATTTGGTCGGGCGTCGGAGAGGTGAAAACTTCGCCCGGACAAGCAGCATCCAGCATTCCAAAACCGACAAAACCGCCGTGCATCGGTTCGTGTCCGCTACCGCCGCCGGAGATAATAGCCACTTTGTTGTGAATTGGTGCATCGGCGCGGTAGATAAAGTGGGGGTCGAAGTGGACTTTGATCAGGTCGGGATGGGCGATTGCCATGCCTTCCAGACTTTCGCGTACTACATCGTTGGGGTTGTTGATGAGTTTTTTCATATTGTTTTGATTTGGTAGGAAATCAATTTTTAAAGTAGGGATCGCACTTCTGTAGTAGTGGCTGCATACCCATCGTCACTTTATTTTACACCTGTTGAGATTCGGATAACCGTAAAGTTAGATTCGCCCACATTTTACTTTCATACTAACTACGACAAACATTAATCACCCAAAGCGATAATGCTACGCATCGCTGCGCGATCGCACTCTCGCAAATTTTCAAGCAAACGTCCTTAAAAATCTAATGGTTTCAGCTTTAGTCTGTAAGATCGCATGAATTAAATCTCCATTGTTATAGCGAATATCGACTTCGTACTTCAATGCCGACGCGGGCGTGGGTTGAGTATCTGCATAATTTTCAATGTATTCAATAGCTTGCTCGATATTAGTAATTTGCTGAGGCAGTCCGTGTAGGACAGTAACCGTTACCCCCTGAATGCGGCGTGAAAATGACTGATGTAAAGAATTTATAAAGCTATCTATACTAACTTTTTCTAAACTTAGTAATTTATTTTTAATTTCTGCAACTTCTGGCGGCGATAATGTATTCCATTGGCCAATCTTATTCTGAAACTCTACTTCTGGTGTCTTTTCATCAAAAGATGCGTCAATCCCAACAGATGCAAATGCCTGAACTATGCTGTCATATTGAAGATAGAGAATTTCAAACCCTTTAGATTGTAATTGATTAAGGGAACCGGGAGTAAAAACACCTGCCAGGATAGCACCTAAGAATGGGCGCAAGTGACTATAAGTATCTGCCAGAGGGATAAGCGCTCCTTCGATTTCTTGAGCTTTGTTTCTAGAATGCTTAGTGTAGCGTCGCCATGCAGTCTCAATAAATGCGGCTGGAAGTCCGCGAGTATTTTCTGTCCCACCTCGTTCGAGTACATAATCAAGGTCGTGAGAGTTGCCATAACGATCCTCCCACGATACCTTTTTACTAGGGCGTGCCTTGCGCTTTTTTTGATAATCCAAGTAAAGACTTTGCTCGTTAGCAACTTCCTCAAGTGTTTCTCGAATAAACTCTTGAATTAAGTTGCCGATAATCTGACCCAATTTATGTGAAAATGACTCTGCCATTAAGCTATTAAAAACTATTTTTGTGCTTGTTATCCTCGCACCCACAAGCAACCTTCACACAGAGGAACTTTGTGCTTGCGGTTTTTCCATTTGACGTTGCGATCCCGAATTTGCTCAAAGTCGAATGATTCAAATCCCGCAGATTTTGCCAGCTTTCCCATCCACTCAATTACCGGCACATAAATTCCGTAGGGAGCAGAATCGCCAATCACAAAGCAAACAGTTGCAGGATGCTGGCAAACTCGACGAAGTGAATGCCAAACTTTCGCCATATCTAAAAAGTAGCACGCAATCATCAGATGATAATTTTTTTTCCCCCCATGTAGATGACGCTCTTGCGATAACTGGTTACAGACTTTGATAATATCATATCGAATTGGATCTAATTCGGTGGAAGTCAGAACTTCATCCAAATTTACATTCTTACTTGTTACGTGCTGCGAACACGATCGAATTAAGTATTGACGCACAGCAGTCTGAAGATCGCCCCAACCTTTAATTTCTCCTATGAAGCACATCTCAAGGCGTGTAGCATCGGCATAATCATAGTTGTTCGCGTAGGGTGGCGAGGTGATTACCAAGTTAGCAAAGTCATCCGGAACACCAAGGCAACTACGAGCATCAGATTGAAACAGTTGAGCCTCATGTTTGGCTAGTTTTTCTGCTATTTTCATATCGGTCGCAATGGTTTCTGCCATCAGTTTAAAAGCTAACATTGGCTCCAAGCTTGTTTTTTTTATTTTGCTCGGTAAAATGTACTGCCAAGGTGCAGTGCCTACATGAGAAACATGACGGAGAATGGCTATTAACGTTAACCAAACCAATTTGGATTGCGGAGAATCATCAGACAATTTATGGGAAGCTTGTCGCAACCTATCTAAGCATTCAAGTGATTCTTTACTGAAACATTCGCGAATCAGCTTGGGATAATCATCGATACAAGGTTGCAAGTTTTCAGCACATTTTATAACCTTTATTATCTGCTCCTGATAAGCATCGGCGTCAGTTCGATATAAAAGCTTTGCTCTTGCTACGCGATAGATAAAGGGATGAGCTTCAACGCCATAACATTCAACTCCAACCTTCTCAGCAGCAAGCAACGTTGTACCCGCACCAGCGAAAGGATCGAGAAGAGTAACCTCTCCCATTTTTTTCGCTTTAGTAATAACGGTTTCAACCCATTGTGCAGAAAAACCAGCACTATACCTAAACCAGCGATGAACTGGCAATTTCATGTTGTCTGCAAAGGTTGATACTATCTTCTCAGATGGATATTTTAGTGTGGTATTGACCAAGATTAGTCCTTTTTTACAAATTTTGGCAGGCTTAATTGACAAGGTGGCGAGTTAATGCAGTGTAACGCACCTTACTACTATATTTGATTGAGTATACTCTAAGTTCCTTTTTGGATATGCGATCGCACTCACTCATCATACCCCACACCAGTTTACTCTTCTCATCTACACCAATCCAAATTGCGACCGATTAGTAATTCTGTCATCTTGGCATGATGGGTATTTTTCATCGCCACAGTCTGCGTATCAAATCCGTGTTTTTGTGCCAGTTGCCGCACCTCTTCAGTATTATCGTAAGTCATCAGGAAGTCACCTGCGATCGCACTTGCCAACCTAAACAATTCTTCATGGTCAATCTCGGAATAATTATAAAGGCGACTCCCAGCCTTTTTACCTGCTGCTGTATAGGGCGGATCGATAAAAAATACGGCGTCAGTACGATGAGCATTTGCCTTTAACACTTCCATACCATCGCCTTCAATAAAGGTAATACGCTCGCGCCTTTTCATAATTTCTATAATTCTCTTTTTCAGCGTCTCAGGATACCAGCGCGATCTTAACCCTTTGCCATTTTCACCACTTTTGATCGTGCCAGCACCCGCCGCTAAGATACCACCCCGATTAACACGATTTTTTAAAATAGTTTTAAATGCTTTTTCTTGAATTAAAATATTATTTACCGTTAGCACTGTATTTACAGATGTCTGCGATAGATTAAAATTAACAATTTGAGCGGCTAACCATTCCCCATCACCATTAATAATAGTATGCCAAACAGCCGCCACTTCCTCATCTATTTCCACCATTGTGACATGATTTGCCAAATCTTCAAAAGCAACGGTGAGACTGACGATACCACCACCAGCAAAAGGTTCAATAAACTCAGATGGTTGCTTTTGTAAACTATCTAGCCATTGTCTAATTCGGGGTACTAACCAAGTTTTTCCACCTGGATATCGGAAAGGACTGCGCTGAGGAACTGAAGAAACATTGGTAATGCGATCGAGTTGGTTATTTTCAAACAGGGATAGTTGTTGCATTTAAAAATTATCACAGAATATCTAATAATGTGGGAGCGTCTGGAGGATTATCCAATCTTTCATCTAACTTTGATTGTAAATGACCGATAAAATCTTCGATCGCACCAGTTTCAGGAATTGTAATCCTTTCCAGTGCTGGGTAAAATTGAGTATAAACTGTACGAGATCGAGATAGGTGATACGAGTTTGTGTCAGGATTATGCTTGAGGTCGTAAATCAGCCAAGCGATATCGGCTTCCGTCTTGTCAACTTCTGGCAAAGTTGGCAGCCTATTGAAAAAGCCTTTATGCAATGCTACAGCCTGCTTTTTATTCCAGGTTTTCAATATTCCACCTTTATAAATTAACTGCGGTGCCAGCCGTTTGCGCGAAGAAGATAGATAATCAGGACGAGGATAGTTTTTTTGTCCTGTCCAATCCATATTCGAGCGATTATTAGGGTCTTCCATATAATACTCAAATGGCTGACGCACGTTCCCAGAAATGTAGACTGCTTGAATTTCTAATGCCCCAAAATCAATTATGCGACCTCGGTCATTATATGCAACCAAAACCACATCAATATTGCCAGCCGACAGTCCATTTTTATCATTAAGCCGAATTTCGGTTAGGGAAGTCCAAGTTGTGTTTTCTGGGAAAAAGAAAGAAGCTGCATCTTCTGCAATCAGCCAATCCTGACGGAAGCGAATCGGACAGGTAATTGCTATCTCATTCCCTTCAAATACACTGCAAACTCCTAACGGATCGTTGGCTTTATCCTTGGTGCAAGAAGGAACTTTATTATTATAAGGACAAAGGCGATTTCGACGATAACGTTCTGCTTCTGGTGAAAGGTTGTCTGGCGGGAATCCAAATACCTCTGCCAGAGGTTGTTTTGGCATTATAGTTTATTATCCTCTATTTGATTGACTGTACTATAACTCAGCTTTTGGATATGCGATCGCACTCCCCTTTATTCCATCTCGCTTTCCAAATTCGCTTCAAAACCGTAAGCAATCAAATCATTGAAACCTAACTCGAAAACTTGGTCATCAGCCAAATGGGTTGTCATTAATTTCAGCCGTTGTAACTCTTGTTCGATATCGAAAATGCGCTTACATAGTTGGTCTATTTGCTGCTTCTGTTCGCTGGAAATGTCGTTTTGGGAATACAACAAATAGTTGCTGCTTCCACCGTGAGAGTAATAATTTTCTGAAGGGCGAAGCAGGTAGGAACGTACTTTTTGTTTGTCGTTGAGGAATTCATCTAAAACTTGGTTGCGCTTTTCCAAGCGTTGCTGAAGTTGTTCGCATCGCTTTTGGATGGCTGCTTTGATTTCTCTACCTGTTTTAGAAAATACGATGTTCATCAGTGTTACTCCTTTGTTTTATCTAAACTGCATGATGGTTAGCCGTAAACTTCAGGATTCACGCAATCAGGCAACTTTTCGCCTTTCAATCCTGCGGCTAAATTAGATGCTGCCATCATCGCCATTTTATCTCGCGTTTGGCGACTGGCGCTGCCAATGTGGGGTGTAATAATAATGTTATCTAAAGTTAGTAACGGGCTGTCTAAAGGAATTGGTTCGGGCTCTGTGACGTCTAAAGCTGCACCAGATATTCTACCATTTGTCAAGGCTCGATATAAAGCATCGGCATCGACGATCGAGCCGCGTGCAGTGTTAATTAAAATTGCATTTTGTTTCATTCTTTGAAACTGGGCATCGCTAAATAAGTGATAGGTATCTTCAGAAAGTGAAGTGTGGATGGTTATAAAGTCTGACTCTGCCAATAAAACATCAAATTCTCTGTATCCCAAACCTAATGATTCTTCCAAAGAAGGTTCTAAACGCTGTTTGTTGTAATACAAAATCCGCATTCCGAAACCAGCAGCCCTACGCGCAACCGCTTGTCCGATGCGTCCGCAACCAACGATTCCCAACGTTGCACCGCTGATATCTGCGCCTAATAATAAAATGGGTTCCCAAGTTTTCCATTCGCCGGAACGAGTAAATTTATCTGCTTCTAATATTCGCCGCGATGCTGTCATTAATAAGGCCCAAGTTAAGTCGGCTGTGGCATCAGTTAGCACGCCGGGAGTGTGTCCGACGGGGATGCGTTTGGTGGTAGCAGCAGCGATGTCGATGTTATCGTAGCCGACTGCCATTTGGCTGATTACTTTTAGTGATGAACCTGATATTTCAAGCAAATTTTTATCGATTTTATCTGTTAATAAGCAGAGTAAACCATCTTTGCCTTTCACTTTTTCTAATAAGATTTCGTAGGGTGGCGGTAAGCGATCGGGCCAAACTTCGATTTCAGCAATTTGGTGCAGCATTTCCATGCCGATATCTGGTAGAATGCGAGTGACAAACACTTTTGGTTTTGACATTTTTAGATTTTAGGTTTTTTGATTACTGTTTGCAGATAATTTGTGGAGGCGATTTCGGCTGGCGATCGCAGCACCAATTCGGGTGTTTTTAGTGCATCCCTCAACTGCCTATAAAAGTTTACCGTGTGTTGGAGCGATCGCGCAATTTCATCAGCATCGTGTTTAGAAGGAATTGTCTGACAAAAATCCGGTAACAAATGGGGAAGTTCCTTCTCCAAATTACGCACACCACGAGGTTTTAATCCAGCTTGTACTTTCGCTAATGGCGCAAGAACCATCCCACGGATATAAGAAATAACATCGATAACATCAAAAAGTTCGCTTCTGCCTAATTTACCAGCACAGTAGTGTATCCACACCCAAAAACGGTCTTCGATCCACTGTAAATCCGGTTTTGGATAGTCGCGTGGATTCTCTAAAATAGCTTGGGTGAGTAGATTTTCCCGTTCCCACAAAATGACGGGATTTTCGATGCGATCGCTTTTAAAGCTTTCCCACAAAACAAACTTTAAATCAACGTGGATGAGCGGATTTTCATAAAGACAAATTAGCAGTCGCGGTTCGCCAACGTGTTCGCCAGTAAATGCCGCCAGTAGGGAACCAAGATTACTAGCAATTTCCTGTCTCTCTTGGCGAACTTGTTCGTAGTGAATATCATCTACGACTAGCACCAAATCGATATCCGAATATTCATCCATTTCCCCAGTCATCCTCTTTTTGAAAAAATTTTGCGATATATCTGTGCAAAGTGTACCTATATTCAACGAAACTACCTTACCAAGTTCAAAAAAATTATTGACAAATAGCGCAACGGCACAAACGTGAGAACTACAAGCACCAGACCTCCGACTAAACTGAGCAAATATAAAGCTAATAAAGACAACCTTGTTGTCAAGCTAGCATAAGATTCCTGGTAACGTTGGATAATATCTTTAGCAAGTCTATATTTTTGGGCAAAATTCAGCGAAGCGTACCCAGATTTTTTGATAGTGTGGAAAATGGAAGCCAGCAAATTTTTGGCATCCTCGTTTTGGTGGAGACGCATCTGCTGTAGTTTCTGCAAAACTTTGGCGCTGCGGAAGCTGGAAGGTATAGTAATAGCAACTAAAAATCCCAGCGGTAGCAAAGGTGCTTCTCCCAGTCCAAAACCTGCAAATATAAAAATGCTCACTGTAATAATTTTGAAGAAAACATCTGTATAAGGATGGCGGGAAAACAAGAGTATATTAACGATACGCCCTCCATCCAGAGGCATGATGGGTAATAAATTTAAGTAGTTGATAACTACTAGCAAACTGATTGCCATAAACAAAACATTAGAGTCATGGATATTACCATTAGCCTGCATAGTAATGCCAATACCAGCGCCCAGAAGTAACCCTGGAAGTGGCCCCGCAAGCAAAACAATAACTTTTTCGCTGAGTGTGGCATTGTCTTTGCGTCCTGTCGCCGCCGCCCCAAAAAATGGGAGGAAGAAAATCGATGTGTTTTCATAACCGTACAGTTTCATTGCGAGCCAATGCCCTAACTCGTGGAGAAAGAGAACAGCAATCAGAATTAAGAGAGTTTCCGCATTAAAAAATGCTGTAAAAGAAAGAAGAAATAGCAACAAACTTACTATGAAAAACCATAGCTTGAGATTTTTTTTAGCACGTCTTTGTTCCCATTTATCAAGAATATGGAATGCTTCAACTTCAACTTCAACGGGAATTTCTACATTCTCAATCGGGGACATTTTTGCCCTAACTGCACGTTGCTTGAGCAATTTCGTGTACTTGGATGTACCCCGTTTGATTTTGAGCGCTGTTTTCAGGGCTGTTAGGACGGGGATATCGAACAAGTCTTGGCCTTTTTGACGGGTAATTTGTTTGGAAACTAAAAGGTGGTTGATGTATGCAGAGTGATGGGAATCGATCGATTCTACAAAGGCTTCTAATGACAGATTTCGCGGTTGTTTGTCCCTTGCTAATTGATTGAGTTTTTCTTGATGGACTTGCCACTGCTCCTCAGTTGTGACGGCATAAGGATCTTGTATAATTGTGGCAGGCATTTCTCCGATGATAGAGTGAACGAGTCCGTTCATGGTTAGCAGTACAACGCCATCTTCAAAGTATGTGTAGAAGTAAATATTAGCTTGGTTGCCCCGGTCTGGTAAAACGGACATGATTGCTTGTGCAAACGTCTGGCAATTATTGTTGAATAGTAGAACTTGCCAGTGTTTATCTCCAAAAATGTTGTCTTCTTGGCAGTAACAACAGAATTGAAACCCTAGTTTTTCGATTTCATTCACAGGTATTTTAAATAATTCTTTTACATAATCTGGTGTCTCGTTGTCGCGATCGATCGTTATTTTAGAGTACTGAAGAGTTAAGTTTAAAAGCCTTTGAAAAATCAGAAAGTAGCCGGCTCCCAGCACCAATCCATAGATGGCTAACCCGTAGATTAAGTATTGCATATCTTTTGCCGCTGTTTGAATATCCGCTATTCTACTTATTCGATTATAAGAGCATAAACAGAGAAAACACTTATTATAACGGCATTCAGTTGCGTGAAGTATATCCCAGAAACCCGGTCTCTTAAACAAGACCCTCGCTATTTTCTCAACCCAACCTACAAACATTCCCTAAAAAGGGCTCTATCTGTCGCAGTTAAACTCTCTGCTATTAAATTTAAAAGAAAAGTTTAAGAACGCAACAACTATTAACATTTCGTAATTTAAATAATGTAGTTAATTATACTTTTTAGATATTTCAAATATAGTTTGATGATTCTATGCTTATCTTTAAGCGCGAAAACTCTAAAATTTTCCAAAAATAAAGTTATGACAGTACAACGGCAAGAGCTTTATATCAATTTGATCGAACAATTGTTTAAGTGTCCGAACGGTCAGGAACCAGAGGTTTTAGACGCCCACTTAGACTTGCTCGATGCTGGTTTGGTGCAAACAATGGTACAAATAGGAACGGTAATGGCCCATGAAGATAACCAAGATGGTGCTAAATTTTTATTTCATGTTGCCCGCGAATTAGCTAAGCAATTAGGATTGTACCCCGACACATCAACTAGCCCTGCAATACAGCCAGAAGGCTAATTGCTTTATCTCAAAAACCCACCACACCCGAAGCGGGTTGTGGTGGGGGCGTTTAGGAGGAAAAGCAGATAAAAACCGGCAGCAGGGTTTTTATTTAATTAATCAATAGATGAAAAACGATATTTTTTAGTCTTCATCGAAAGCCGGGAAAGCTTCCTCAAATTGCCATAAATAATCTTTCTTTTCGACAAACCATCTACGAGTTTCTGGAGTTAATTTTTCCCAAATATCTTCTACAGGAATGTGAGGAGAAGCAAATTGATATTGCTGGCCCAGGCTTTGCAAATTTTCTACAACTTCCAAAGGAATTCCAAATTTTTCCCAGTCAACTTTTAGATAGCGGCCAGAAACACCCCTAGCTGGATCGAAAACTAATTGTGCAGTCCTGATAAGGTCGGCAAAGTGTTGCGCCCTGAGTCCGGTTATTTTATGAATTTCGAGCATCGATCGTTTTCTCCATACATTGTCGTTTGGTAAATATGCGTGATTTCATCAAGTGTTAGTTCCGAGTTTTTAGGCCAGTATTAATCATTTTACATAGAAGCGTTAAGCTAGACAATAATCTAGCTTCTAAAGAAATATGAAAGTATGTGAATGTATTTTAAAAAAATTAACCTGCTAGTTACTTCCATTAGCTCTTGTTCGGAATAAATAATGGGTACGTTGTTGGGCTTTAGGGCTCAAAGAGTGCTAAAGTGCAACAACGTACCTAAAAAGCCTTAATGATATAACTAGCAACTTACGTTAAATACCTTAAACTACTCAATATCAACGAAAACCGTAACAGCAGCAACAGCAATTAGCATTTCATCATTTTTATCATTAAGTGAGGAAATTGCCCGCCCTTGAACTACCATACCGCCTTTTTCAACATTGAGAGATTTGCGCCCAAAAGGTAGCACCGCTAATACTTCTTCTTGACGGACTTGTTCTGGGTAAGGAACTGCTACCTGGACTTCCACGATCATTTCATTTGGATTGCTCAAACCGGCGACTTCCCAAATACCGGGTAAGGCATTGTTTGCAATGGCGTTGCGTACAGCTCTCTTTGCGGCGACGGTCGGTTCCTGTCCGTGCTGGTCAATTCCCATACCCATTTCGATGATAAAGCGTTTACGAGCCACAGCTACCTCTTGATTGTTTTAAGCCTATATCTTTATGTTTATAGTCTAATTAGGCGGAAAAAAACCAAGGAAAGCTTTTTTTACCTTATCTGTCTTTTCTAAGTATTGCTGCGTATTTGACTTCACAAATTAGCTAAAAAATATCAAACATCTACCTAGAGACAGATGACGTAAATTCATGATAAACTTTTGATGCAGCGATCGATCGACTCATTTGCTGTGAAGCCGCTTTGCGGTGAAGATTGCTGTTTTTGCTTATTTTATGTGTTAAAGCAATGAAAAATCTGTTTTGGAAAGTCGAGCAATGCGATAAATGCAACACTTTAGCTGTCAAAAGTATTGATGAATTTTGGGGATGCCTGCAATGCCGGGACTTACCTAAAGACGCTCTTAGCCTATATTTAAGCGGTGTGTGTGTCTATTGCCGCAAACCCTTGATTCCACTGATGGAAGCTTGTCTAACTTGTGGAAATCAGCCGAGACAGTTTTGGGAAAAAGTGTCACCCGGCAGTTTGACTAGAAGATAAGTTTAGTATAATTTAGCCTGCCAATTTTTGTGCAACATACTCTGTGACTGCTTTAGCTGAATCTAATCAGCCTTTTGCCGTCTACTCTTTTCGCTCGAAGACTTCTGATATCAACAGCGAAAACTTACCAGATTCGTCATATTTGGCGGTGAGTCGTTTGTACTCGTTTTTCGAGACAAATTTACCTGCTGCTATCTCAAATTCTTCACCAAATTCAACCTTTTTAGGAGCATTGACAACGACTCCATCTGGAAGGAAGAAGGTTTTGTTTTTACCAGCGTTTGCATCTAACACCAGTTGTTGAGTTTCGCTCGCTGGAGACACTTTCAAATCGGGTGTCATATATTCTCTTTTCCCTATCCAATTACCGGAGATATTATCTACCTCTAACTCAGGCTTTTCATCGGGGAAGCTACCTAGTTGTTCGCGAATTAACGTCATTCTCTCTAAATCGCCAGTCTTTCCATAGATAGGAGTTAAGCTAGTTCGGAAATTTTCATGTTGTAAAAATAACTCAACGCCGAAATATTCTTCGTTTTCAAGTATTTTAGATACCACAGCATTGACACCTTGGCCAAAAGAAAGCGCCCTCATAGACAACAGAGCGGGGTGCATTATTCCATCAGGTTGATTACAAGTTTCTTTCTCAATTTGCCAACTTTTTTCTGCCGTACTTCCGTCGGCATAGATATAGTTATTTGTGTGAGTAATAACTGTTTTATTTTCATTTGCTCGAAAATTTCTCACACCTTGAAAAGATTCGAGGACTTCTTTTTCTGGAGAATATCTAGTCCATATTCCATGCCAAGCAATGCCTTCAGAGGTAATTTTTCCAAATAAATTTGTCCAATTTTGTTCTTGGCTATTCATAAGTGTTTTTAGTTGGTTTCAAAAGGGGGCGATATTCAGACAGAAATGTTGTATACTTCTAGGCAGTCCAAGTACCATGCCAGTCAGCGTTGGCATGATATTGACAGAAATTCTGCCAATTTTGTAATTGTGGATCTAATATATTGGTAGTCATGTCACCCTCACTAAACTTTAGGTTTCATTATTTGAATTTCAAGATATTCTCTGACTGCTGCGGCTGAATCTAATTGTAACACGGCGGTGGCGATCGCTTCTGCTTGCGCCATCGTTAATTGGGAAATTGCTGTCTTGATGGCGGGAATTGCTGCGGCATTTACGCTCAATTCATCTACACCCAAACCTACTAAGATAGGTACAGCGTTTGAGTGGGAAGCCAACTCACCGCACACGCCTACCCAAATCCCAGCATTATGGGCAATTTGCACGGTTTGGGCGATCGATCGCAACACCGCAGGTGCAAAGGCATCGGCAAGATTTGCTACTTTGGGATTGGTGCGATCGCTTGCCATCACATATTGGCTTAAATCGTTAGTACCGATGCTGAAAAAGTCAACTTCTGCTGCTAGTTTATCGGCACAAATTACAGCAGCGGGTACTTCTATCATAATTCCCACTGCCATAGTTTCATCGAAGAGAATTCCGGCTTGGCGTAACTCTGCTTGTGCAGTTGCGAGAATTTTTTTAGCGGCGCGAATTTCCGTAATTGACGCCACCATCGGAAACATTACTTTAATCTTATGTTGATGCGTCGTTCGCAGAATTGCTCTTAATTGTATTTTCAGTAAATCCGGGTAATCCAACGAAAAGCGAATGCCTCGCCATCCCAAGAAAGGATTGGTTTCTAATGCGGAATGCAAATAAGAAATTGGTTTGTCTCCGCCGATATCCAAAGTGCGAATAATTAAAGGATGAGGTGATATAGTAGAAGCGATCGCCTCATATATCTGCAACTGTTCCTCTTCACTTGGCGGCGTGTGGCGATGGAAATACAAGAACTCGCTTCGCAGCAATCCTACCCCTTCTGCACCCGCATTCACAGCTACTTTGGCATCTGCGATCGAGCCTATGTTTGCCATCACTTTGATTTCGCGTTTATCGCTAGTGATAGCAGGTTTTTGCGCTACTTCTTTGAATGCTATTTGTGCAGCCAAACGACTATCTCGTTTTGCTTGTAATTCACTCAACTGCGCTTCATCTGGTTGTACCCACACCTCACCCGTTTCCCCATCCAAAACAATGAGAGTGCCATTTTCCAAGTGCAACAACTCCTCACTCACTCCCATCACGGCGGGAATGCCGAGCGATCGCGCCAGAATACCGCTGTGAGAATTAGCACTTCCGCTTACCGTACAAATACCCAACACCTTGGTTTTGTCTAACTGCGCCGTTTCCGAAGGACTTAAATCGTTAGCTACCAGAATGGCTGGCTCTGGCAAATTCAGAGGTGCTGCTGCTACGCCTGTCAGCAATCGCAGCACTCGCTGCCCCACGTCCCGGACATCAGCCGATCGCGCCTGTAAGAAAGGGTCTGCCAAAGCTTCGTAAGTACGTGCTGTTTTATCTATTACCACTTTCCAAGCTGTGGTGCCAGCTAATCCATATTCAAAAATCCGCTGACGCGCCGCCTCTAGCACAGTTGGATCTTCCAAACATAACAAATGTGCATCGAAAATAGCCGCTTCTTGTTCTCCCGCTTCCGTAGCTGCATTTTGGCGGAGCATTTCAATTTCGCGATGAGCGGTGGCAATTGCTGCGTGCAATTTCTGCCATTCTGTCTGGGGATTATCTACTTGTATATCTTCTATTTCTGCCAATGTTTGTTGATACAAAAACACCCGTCCGATCGCAATGCCTGGAGATGCGGGGATGGCAGATAAAGAAGAGCGGGAAAGGGGGGGAGTGGGAGTGGGAAAAAGGGGAGGAATGGGGGAATCTTTCAGCGATTCGCCGAAGTTGGTTTCTACTAATTGCTGCAATGCTGCCAAAGCTTCATCTGCATCGCTTCCTGAAGCTGCGATCGCAATTTCATCTCCTCGACAAACGGCCAGCGTCACTAACTGATTTATACTTTTTGCATTGACCGCATCGCTGTTTGCAGAAACATTCCGCACCGTTATTTCACATTTAAATTTGCCAGCAGTGGCAACGAATTTAGCAGCGGGACGAGCGTGCAAACCCATCCGATTTTTGACAGTGAGATATATTTCTTTCGCTCCCTCCTTGTGTCCTCCTCGGTGGACGGAGGGGGAAGAAATGGGGGGGGTTCCCAATTGAGCTACTTTTGCTGCCAATGCGCCTCGCGCTTCGGTTAAAACTTGCTCGATATCAGCACCATTAGCTGCTTGAACGACTGCGGCAATAGTGCCTTCTACCAGCGGTGCTTCGCAGAGTTTTACTTTATTTTGCTGTTCTTCTGACAGAAATTCTAAAGCCATTTCTGCACTCAAAACCGCGCTACCCAAGTCCATCAATACGATAACGCCATCATCGCTGTAAACAGATTCGATCGCCTGATGTACTTGTATAGGATCGGTGCCAAAAGGATTCTCCGGATCGTCAATTCCGGCGGCAACGGCTATTTTCACCTCGCCTTGCACCATTTGAGTTGCCAATTCTTGCACCCCGGCTGCCAGTTTGGCACTGTGAGATACGATAACAATTCCGATCATTTTCGCTCTGCTAACTTAACCGGGCTGTACATTCCAGAATCAACCTTTGATTTATTAAAGCATAAGGTTGAATAGAAAGTGCTTCTCGAAAAGCTTGGATAGCAGTGCGGTACTCTCCCAGTCCGGCATAGCACAACCCCAAACCGTGCAGTGCGCCAAAATGAACTGGGTTAAGCTTGATGGCAATTTCACAATCTTCGATCGCCTTTTTATATTCTCCCATTGTGTAGTAGAGAACCGCTCGTCGATTCCATGCTTCTGCAAAATCAGGCAAGTCAGAGATGACTTGTGTGAGTTCGTTTTCAGCTTGGCTAAATTCTCCTGCTTCAATCAAAATCTGAGCGCGACGCAGCAGTTCAAACCCGATCGCTCCCTTTTGGTGGAACCAGATGCGCCAGAGTTCTGATGTGGCCCGATCGCGCACTTCTTCATCCGGTTTTTTCAAATCTTCCAGCAACTTATTTATAGATGATTCATTCATGGTAATTTAAATGGGGCTAGGGAGCGAATTGTCGGGTGGGCATTGCCCACGTAAAGCTGTAATTGGTGGGCATTGCCCACCCTACATAATATCGTTTTTCAAGGCCAAATATTTCGCCAAAAAGGTGTCTGCTGAGTTTGAGTTACAGGCAGTTTTTTGCGGATATCATTAATATTCCACCCGGTCAGTTTAGCTAAAGTCTGCGCCTCCTGTTCAAATCGCGTTGCCAAAGCTCTTTTATATTGTTGTCCCGCCGGACAGTTTGTCTCTCCTTCAAAAGCATGACGCAGAATATATCTGCCCTGGAAATTTTGGCGATTTGACGTTTCTTG
>NZ_JACJPW010000123.1 GCF_014696265.1 Aerosakkonema funiforme FACHB-1375
GAGTGGAAGAATTAATATTTTCGCTTTTCCCTCTCCCTCCTCCCTCTTCCCTCTTCCCTCTTCCCTCTTTCCCCTAGCCCCTAGCCCCTAGCCCCTAGCCCCTTTCTTCATTTCCTCGCCCAAATCACCTGCAAACTGCCACCCGCATACAAACTTTGCTGTTTATCCCGAAATCCCATCTCTGCCAACAACCCAGGCAAATCGGTTTGGATGAGTTGCCATGCCGTTTCCGTTTCAAACAACCACAAAAATAAGGATATCGGCGGCCAAAATAGGGGATTCGTCGGCGCGTGAAAATCCACCAGCGCAAATACCCCACCCGGTTTCAGCACCCGGTAAACTTCTTTGAGAATTTGTCGCAATTGCTTGGGCTGCATCTCGTGCATGGCGGCGCTAGTATGTACCAGATCGAAACAGTTGTCCGCAAACGGCATATTTTCCGCAAAAGCTTCTGTATACTGGGCTTGAGGAACGTTATGCCGCGCTCGTTGCAAAGATAAAGGCGAGGCATCCAATCCCGTCACGTTTTGGGAGTGTTGCACCAACACTTGCGTTGCTTGACCGCTACCGCAACAAAGGTCTAGCACTTTAGTTTCTGAATCGATCGTTAAGCCTTCTAAAGCTAAACGGCGGAAACGCCCTTCACCGCCGACGCTGACAGCAGCAAGACGGGCGATCGCATCGTACAACCACTGATACCGATAGCTCCATTCCCTTAAAATTGTTGCCACCGCTTAATTCTCCTGAATTTATGTATAGTTTGTTGCTAACTTCATCCATTAACAGGTTATATTGTTAAAATCGGTAACAAATATAAAAACTTTGGGAAACTGTTAGTAGCTATGGGGCGTACTGGGGTCTTATTACTCAACTTGGGCGGGCCAGATCAACTGGAAGATGTCCGTCCCTTTCTGTTTAACCTATTTTCCGACCCGGAAATCATTCGCCTGCCTTTTCCCTGGCTACAAAAACCTCTGGCTTGGTTTATCTCCACAATGCGAGCCAAGAAATCTCAAGAAAATTATCGCCAAATTGGTGGGGGTTCGCCCCTGCGTCAGATTACAGAAGCCCAGGCACAAGCTTTAGAAGCACATTTACAGCAAAAAGGACAACCGGCCAGAGTATACATTGGGATGCGTTACTGGCATCCTTTCACAGAGGAAGCAATTGCCAGGATCAAACGCGATCGGATCGATCGTCTGGTTATCCTGCCCCTTTATCCCCAATTTTCCATCAGCACCAGCGGTTCCAGCTTCCGCCTGATGGAAAAAATCTGGCAAGAAGACCCCTTGCTCAACCGCATTGACTACACCGTCATTCGTTCCTGGTATGAGCAAACCGGTTATTTGCAAGCAATGGCGGATCTAATTGCCCAGGAACTCGATCGCTTTCCCAATCGCGATGAAGTTACCGTCTTTTTTAGCGCCCACGGCGTCCCCGTCAGCTACGTAGAAGAAGCCGGCGACCCCTACCAAAAAGAAATTGAGGAATGCAGTGCTTTAATTATGCAAAACCTCAATAGACCGAACCCCCACGTCCTCGCTTATCAAAGTCGCGTCGGCCCGGTCGAGTGGCTCAAACCCTATACTGAAGATGCGATCGAACAACTCGGCGCTGAGGGAGTTCAAGATTTGGTAGTTGTGCCGATCAGTTTTGTCTCCGAGCATATCGAAACTCTCGAAGAAATCGATATCGAATACCGCGAACTAGCTGAGGAAGCTGGCATTCACAACTTCCGCCGCGTACCCGCCCTCAATACCCATCCCGTATTTATTGACGCCTTAGCAGATTTAGTCATCAATGCTCTCAACTCTCCCAGCGTGAAGCTTGCGGAAGTAACACAGATGAAGAAAAAAGTCAAGATGTACCCCCAAGAGCGTTGGGAGTGGGGACTGACTACTTCTGCGGAAGTTTGGAACGGTCGTGTGGCGATGATTGCTCTGATTGCCTTGCTGTTGGAGCTGATCAGCGGTCAGGGGCCACTGCACTTGGTCGGACTGCTGTAGGGATTTTGGATTTTAGATTTTAGATTTTTGATGGAAAAATGAATCTGAAATCTTGAATCTCAAGGCAAAGAAACCAAACAAACCCGGTTTCTTCAAGAAACCGGGTTTCTGCGAACAATACCAACCGCCAAGCAGTAATGAATAGACATCTCCAAAAATTCTTGTGGGGTAGGCATCCTGCCTGCCCTTTGAAATTCTTTTGGAGCAGATGTCTAATGTTCTTAATTCCACCCCTTTTTCCCCGACGCCCTATGCCCTAAAATCAATCGGGGTTACTTTTGTAGCCGTTCTTTGCCGGTAAACGCTTACTTTGTTTGTACCAGCGATACCAATCACCAGAACTGCGAATTGCCAACCACAGCAAAATCATCGCAATTAACCCACCCTGTCTGGGCGCGTCAAAAGCTAAAAGTACCAGCGCCACACACAAGGCATCTTGAACAAAGACAGCCCACAAGGGTAAACCGCGCAATCGAAAGAACAACCCAACTTGAACAAGTTGCAGCACAAGCGCCAACAAGCCACCAACTACGCTAATTACAATAATTAACCACCCAGGCGCTTCGGTCATTTGGGCAATAGTAACACCTACCATAGCCCCGACAATGGGGCTAAATAAGAGATGAACAATTTGCAGCACGCGCTGCCCCAACAACTTTTTCGAGGCAAACAACTCAAATAAAGACCAACTGGTAAGCACTCCCACTACTACCTGCGGATGAATCAGAGAGAGAATGGGTACGCGAGACCAAAGATTATCCCCCTGGAAAAGGCCAATTAACAGTAGGGGCAGGGCAATTCGTCCTACTCCTACCGCCGCAGCAGCAGAGAGTGCGGCTAGTAGCTCAATCATATTTATCAATCAGCCTGTTCGCTTAGCCAACAGCCTCAAATAGCTGTTGGTTACAGCTTAATTTTTCTTAAGTTTAACCATTTTGCGCTGGAAGTTGTTCTCCTTCACACAAATAAAAGCTTTACCTGCGATCGCCTTCTTAAATTTTCGCAAACAATCAGAATAAATTGTGCTTAAGTATACTTACTTTTACCAGTAAATATGATATAGAAAATTTCTGATTTGCTGATGCTAGTCAAGAACTAGAAAAAGTACTGAAATACTGTGCGATCGCCTTTGTCAGTAGTGCCGAAACTGCATTACCAATTTGGCAATACTTGTCGCGATCGCACACTAAAAAACGGTTAGTTTAATCTACGATGCTGCCTGACGACGCCGAAATAGTGCTAACAAACCACCTACCGAAAGCAAACCAATAATAGCAGAAGGTTCGGGTACGGACTTCATTTCGATATCCACTTCGGTATTGTTGTAAATGTCTTCCAAAAATTCAATTTCCGGCAAACCTTCCCAATCGTCAAACGTCGATTCTGGTTCATAAGCGAAAGAACCTGAAAAGATGTTGCTGGAGTTGCTAGTGCCAATGGTACGGGAACTGGATGGTGCATTTCGCAGCACGTTGTTAATCCAAGTGGCAAAGGAAGAAACTCTCGTAGCTGCTGAAATGTCGCCGTAGTCAGCATTAACGGAACCATCTGTTGCAGAAATAAAAGAGTTAACGCCTGCTAGCAAGCCGTTGATGAATAACCCGCCGCCGCTATCTCCGGGTGCAATGCTGTATTCCAAGTTGACTGGCTGGCTGAGGGGATCTGATGTCGCTAAGCGGGGGTCATCGAAATCCGATACGAGTGTGCGATCGGAATAACCGAGTCGGGTGCCAAGTCCGATCGTGTTTTGTCCTGCACGTTTGGTGGTGCTACTAGAATTGTTATAACCTGTCAAACCAGTGCCGGTAGCGCCAAAACCTACGTAAGTACCGAGTTGCATATCTTCGTTGCGTCCGGTAAACAGCGAAGCTGGGGTAACATTTGTTACTCTGCTGCTGAGTCGGAACAAACCCAGGTCATAGCCTGCACTGGGATCGCCATAGCTGTTGAACCAGCCGTTGTTGGTAAGCGCCCCGTTGATGGTATAGTTGCTGCCGCCAACGCTAAATAAACCATTTCGTGCGCCTTCAACGCAGTGGGCAGCTGTTAGCAACCAGGTGGAATTGAGAAGGGTTCCGGAACAAAGCCACGTACCGGATGAGCTTCTGATGTTGAGGCTGCCGACGCTGGGAAACAGATTAGCCAGATTTCTGTACTGTGTATCCGATCGATCGTGACGAATTGTACCAGCTTGGGCGATCGCACTCGTGCCTGCTGTTGCGATCGCAGCCGCTAATGTTGAGGTAAGTAAGCGATTAATCTTCATATAGAATTACTTTTGGTAATTGCATACTTAAACGATAAAGTTAAAGCCAATATTTCCAGTTCCGTGCTTTTACCTAACTTTATCTATTCTTCACAGACAAATAATAATACTTCATAGCATTGAGCAACGCATCAATTTTTTGTTCTATAGAGAGTTATGCTAATCGTTCCTTAACCCCCGCCAGTCCTCCCAAAACTGCCGCGCCGTCCGCTGGCGGAGGAGCTTGACCGCCAAGCACAGCATCATCAGCTTTCGGTTGATAGGGATTTTCTGGGATCGCGATCGGCTTACCTTTATGCACAGCAAAATCTACATTGTGTATGGATTGTGAATTACTTAAGCGACATAAAATTGTCTGTGTATTTTAGATAGTTATCGGCATTTTTGATTTGCTCCTTAATTTGGGGAACCAAAGAATTAAGTGCCTCTATCAATTTTCCTTTGCCTTCGATAGATAACTTCTGGTCTTCCTGTGCCTGTTTCAAACTATCTCGATAGTTACTGAGATAGCGATCGAGATCGTTAAAAAAGTCATTAATTCGTTGCTGAAAATCTTCATCAAGGTACTGATTAATTCCCTGCTTAATCGTACTGATGTTTTGGTCTACGATCTTATTAACTTCATAAACTATTCCTTGCAAAGAAACCGTGTAGAAATTTTCCACTTTGTTAGGTCGTTTAATTTTTTCTGTCACCTCAAATGGAACTAGCCATAAGTAATGAAAAAACGATCTTCTACTTTTAACAACTTCAGTGTAACCCTGGTCTATTGTCCTGGTATGACGCATCACGAGCGGTTTATTCAAGTCGATATAGTAATCGGAGTCCAATCTTAATTTTGGCAATGATAAGTCTAAGTTAAAATTTTCGTTCAAGCGCTCGCGGGCCCGATCTACAATTGGTTTGGTCTGCTCGTCCAGAAACTCCAGCATATCTTGACGCGATCGCTCGATTTGTTGGCTTGTATTTTCGCGCACATTTTCTAGCAGTACATCTACTTTCTCTTTCGCATAAGTTACTGCTGTATCTGCAAATTCTTCTGCCTCTCTGAGCGTGGGAAATTCAATAGAAGTTTGGTATTTTTTTTCTAAAGTAGTTGATTTGACTTGTTTGGAAATCCAATCTAAAAAGTTTTTGGCTTTCATCCCTCCTTTTTTCATAAAATCAGCGCGTTGATATTCTTCTTCGCTGAAGTAGCTTTCCACGCTTATTTTCCCTTCTTTCTTCACAGATTCCAAAATATTATTGAATTCCTCATGAAGATTGCTTTTGATTCGATCTAATTCTTGCAAACGACTGCGACACTCTTCAATACTCTGCATATCTGCTTCCAGCGCCACAACTTCTTCCCGTAATTTTTCGCCATCTTCATGAATAGCACTGCTGCGGATCTGCATATCTTCCAGTAATTCCACAAGACGAGCGCGAGTAATGTTTAGGGAAGAGATAATACACCGAGGTGCTGCTTCTATCATGAGTGAGTCGATCGCTTTTTGCAAAAATGGGTCGAAGCCGGATTTTTTCCACAGCTTTTCCGCTTTCCGCTTCAGTTGTTCTACATTTGTTTCTTCTAGTTCTTCTTCCCAGTCGATCGGGAATACATCTTGAGCTAGCGATCGCGCTGTTTTCATTTGAGCAATTTCTACTTTGGGATTTTGTTCTAATTCCACCAAAAAGTTAGTAGCAGAAAATGCCCATCTTGCGGATATTTCAAATACTCGATTGGTATTATCGCCATCACCCAAACCGAATTCAGCGGTAACAAATTGCCGCACTTGCTCTGTTGTCATGTCCCCATCTTTGCGCTGATCGACTTTATTAACCAGCACGTATAAATTATCTTTACCGCGTAAATCTATAACTTTCTGAACATCCTTTTTAACTTCTTCTTCTGCCTTAGTGTTCAGCCCTGTAAAATTGAGTACAATTAAAACTACCGAGCTTGCTCTTAGCTGATCGGAAACCACATTTGCCAGTCGGAGATTTTCCCCCGCTTCGTTTGGCCCAGGCGTATCTACAATCACCAATTTGCCGATTTTTTCTGTTTTTGCAGTCTTTTGCAAATGCCAAAATGGTGTATATATACGCGGCACATCCATCAGAGACTGAAGGGGGTCAGCCAGGGGATCTAAAACGCTGCACACGCGGATAATATCGTTTAAAGCACGCAAACTGTTAATAATTTGCTGACGCCCGACAATCTTTTCATGGATGGAAAGTTTAGACATTCCCTGGATTTTTTCAGGTAGCTTTGTCAGATGAGGGTACTGTGCAATTTTTTCCTGGACTCGTTCCATCCCTAACTCATTGACTTTCCGCTGCAAAGCAGAAAACGTTTCGCGAAAAACTTGTTGAATGTGGGAATTGAGGATTAGTGTAGGCTCTTTGAGTTCGGAATCGCAAATTATCTCTGTCGGTAGAGTCGTCATAGCGGCATTTCTGCTAGGCAGAATTTCTTGACCGACGATCGCATTTACGATCGTCGATTTACCGGCCTTCATCGGAGCAACGATCGCCATTCGCAGTTCCAATTCTTCTACATTACGGGCGGCTTCGCTGACTTCTTGTTGAAATTTCCCGTATTTCTCGCTAGCACTATCAGTTCTTAGGGCTGTACCTGCACTATCGATCAGACCGCTGACTTGCCCCAACAACTCAAGTATTTGGGTTTGCAAGTCTTGCACATTAGGTTTGGGCGCATCAGCTTTCATTTAACTCACTCCCCGATCTCTTTACTAAACAGTTATATCGCTTCTGGTTGTATACAGAGCTGCTGAAACCAAATAAGGATACCTTCCCGATCGCACAATAGACAATTGTGGCGCGATCTCAATCTGAACTGGAAAGTCGGTTTGTTTGTGTGCTTCGCCCCTCATACTATGGCACAAACGGTGCGATCGCAGCGTCAATACTTTCCGCAACACCTCAATGAACTAGAGATAAAAAATAGAGGCGTTGCTAAGATCGAGTTGATTTCAGTGCTAAAAGTTCATGTTCAACCCTGTCCACAACCAAACAAATCGTTTAGCTGCATTCCCAGTTATCGGCAAATCGATCGTATCGAGCCTGCTGGTAGGATTGCTTTGTGCAGTCGGCTACGCCGTTAAAGCCGAACCCATAGCAGGACGGTTAGTTTCGCAACAATTAACTAAAAATGCAGATTCCGTTGTGCAACGATTGACCGGACAATGGCAAACAAAAGTTTCTGCAAATAGCTCTCTCACCTTAATTTTTGCACCAGAGAGCAAATTATTTATCGTCTTGCCATCAAACTCAAATACTGCGCCGGCAATGCAGCTGAGATACCGAGTAGCTTCCTCAACAAGTTCGCCCATGCAGATTGACTTGACCACAAGCGATAACAAAACAGCCCCAACCATTTTTGAGTTTACTGCTGATGGCAAGTTGCGTATGCAGCTAAATGATATTAATTCCGGACAACCCAGACCTTCTGCTTTTAAGTCCAACGCAATGGTATTCGAGAAGGTGTCCAACAATACAAGCTTACCCGCCAACGCGCAACTAAGACAGCCCGGGGCATTACCGCAACGCTAAACCACTCCGCCGCCTTGTTAGTATAAGGTTAATTTTGATGCTAGAGTTCCATGACTGACACCGTTCTCGACATCCGCAACCTGCAAGTCCAATTCCCCACCGAGGAAAAACAGATCAAAGCCGTTGATAGTATTTCCTTTCAGGTAAAACGAGGTCAAACGCTAGGAATAGTCGGCGAGTCAGGTTCTGGCAAATCTGTTACCTCTCTAGCCGTTATGGGTTTGGTACCTCCTCCCGGCAAGATGGACGGCGAAATTTGGTTTAAAGCGTCAGAGGCGGATGCAGAACCTGTGAATCTGCTGCAATTGCCAGAGAGGAAAATGCAGCAGTATCGCGGCGGTAAGGTGGCGATGATCTTTCAGGAACCGATGAGTTCTCTTAACCCGGTTTACACGATCGGGTTTCAGCTGACGGAAGCAATACGGCTACATCAAAATGTTTCGGACACGCAAGCGCGGCGGTCGGCTGTTGCACTTTTGCAAGAAGTAAAACTCCTTCCCACAGATGAAGTTTTGCGCCAACGTTACATAGAATATGTGCAAGAATCATCACCAGGAAAATCGGAGCCTACGGAAGCGGACATCGATCGCCACATCAATCAGCAAAAACTAGCCATACTCGATCGCTATCCCCACCAACTTTCTGGAGGTCAAATTCAACGGGTAATGATTGCAATGGCGATTTCTTGCAATCCCACCCTATTAATTGCGGACGAACCCACCACCGCTCTTGACGTAACCGTACAAGCCACTATCCTGGAACTGCTGCGGGAATTGTGTAACGCTCGCGGGATGTCCTTGATGTTTATTACCCACGACCTGGGTGTAGTTGCGGAAATCGCCGACGCCGTAGCGGTGATGTATCGAGGGAAAATTGTCGAATATGGGCCGGTGTGGCAAATCTTCGCCAACCCGCATCATCCCTACACTAAAGGATTGTTGGCTTGTCGTCCTCGGCTCGATCGGCATTTGAAATATCTACCCACTGTTTCCGATTATATGGAAGTGGTGAGCGATCCCAGCGGCGAAGTGCTGGAAATTCGCGAAAGAAATGTGGAAGCAGAGGAGCGGGGAAGCAGAACAATCAGGGAGAAAAGCACTAATCAGTCAGAAATTAAGTCTCAGGACACACCACTTTTAGCTGTCCGTAACCTACAAGTTGGCTTCCCGGTACGGGGGATAATGGGTAATACCAAACGCTACGCTATGGCGGTAAACAACATTTCTTTTGAGGTTTATCCGGGTGAAACGCTGGGTTTGGTGGGTGAGTCCGGTTGCGGTAAAACTACTTTGGCTCGCACTTTATTGCGATTGATCGAACCGATGAACGGTAATATTTTGTTTGAAGGACAAGATATTACCAGTTTGAACGGGAAAGCGTTGCAGAAGTTGCGCCGAGAAATGCAAATTGTGTTTCAAAATCCCTTTAGTTCTCTCGATCCGCGCATGAAAGTTGGAGATGCGGTGATGGAACCTTTGCTGATTCACAGTATCGGCAAAAGCTATCGGGAACGACGCGAGCGCGCTGCTTACCTCCTGGAGCGCGTGGGGTTAGATCCCAGCCGCATGAACCGCTATCCCCACGAATTTTCTGGCGGTCAGCGACAGCGGGTTTGTATTGCCCGCGCCTTGGCTCTCAATCCTAAATTTATCATTTGCGATGAATCTGTTTCCGCTTTGGATGTGTCGGTGCAAGCGCAAGTGCTGAATCTTTTGAAAGAGGTACAGGATGAGTTTGGCCTTACTTATATTTTCATTTCCCACGACCTCAGTGTGGTGAAATTTATGAGCGATCGCATCATGGTGATGAATCAGGGCAAAATTGAAGAAATCGGTCCCGCCGAATTCATCTATCGCCAACCGGAAAAAGATTACACCCGTCAGTTGATTGCCTCTATTCCCGTTGGCAGTTTAGAGCGAATTCAGGAAAGACAAAGAGCGAAATTACAAATTAAAGGTTGAAAATTTGCAATTAAAAATGGGGAAGAGGGAGAGCGGGAGAACGGGAGAACGGGAGAACAGGAGAACAACATAAAGATTGAAAATGTACATATAAATTCCCCCACTCCCCCACTCCCCCACTCCCCCACTCGTTCAGTCATTTGCCCTTAACCATTCACCTGCTTTGGCCTGGTAGTAACTATCATAAGGAGAACTATATGCTTTTTCAAAGCATTCTCTGGCTCGATCGCGATCGTTTATTGCTTGATAATACGTACCGTAAATAAAGTTTTCCAATACGCTGAGAAATTCTTTATCCCTAATCAAAATAGCGTTAAAACTTATACTGAAATTTTTTATGTTTTCTTTATTTTCCAAATACTCTTGCAGTTTTTCACCAGCGTTTGTAAAGTTATTTATTAAAACATAGAAATATACATAGATAAGATTAATCAATGTGAATTTCTCGAAAGTAGATGCTATTTCTAGATATCTTTCAGCTTCATTCAAATCCACTTTTAGCATTAATAGATTTAGGGCAGACAAACCATAATAAGGGCCTTTTAAGATCAGATCTAGTTTTCTTGGCTCGATTTTCTCCAACCACTCACTTGCGTCTTCAAATCTGCCCATTCTGTGATACACATTGGCGATGTTGTAAATAATGCCGTCTCTACTCTCTATATGCAGCCGCACGAAAATACTTTTTAGCTTTTTGTGTAAAAGAGCTAAAGCGCGATCGTACTCTCCTTGGAACATCAGTTTAATCGGCTTCATCGAGTTAAAATAAAGTTCCCAAATTAGAAAACCCCAAACTGCTAAAACTCCGATAAATGTTACTAAACCAAAAGGTATACCTGTATTAATTGCGACAATGGTATCTATTAATATAAGTAAGAAGGTAATCAGGATACCGATGAGTAAGCCAGCGATCGCATAAGCTACTTTCTTCATTAATTTATTACCTTAATTACAACCAGGATGGTTAAAATATAGGAATATTTTAACCATCCTGGTTGCAAATATATGCTTCTAAGCCAAATTTTTCACTAACGCACGCCAAGCGAACTGTGGTAAAGCTAACATCCGCCGCCAGCGCCAGGGCTCTTGATACAAACGATACAGCCATTCCAAATGATTGTTCCTCAGCCAAGCAGGGGCGCGGGACTTAATACCCGCCCAAATATCCAAACTACCGCCAACGCCAATCCAGATTGCTTTGGGACAAAGGAGGCGATTTTTGGCAATCCACAATTCTTGGCGCGGCACGCCCAAACCAACTAAAATTATGCTGGGCTGTAGTTCTTTGAGGGTGGCGTGCAGTTGTTGTTCGTCTTCAGGTGAAAGGTAGCCGTGCTGCGTACCTGCGATTTTCAATCCTGGAACTCGTCGCTGCCACATTTCTGCGGCTGTTTGAGCTACCCCAGGTTTTCCACCGTAGAAAAATACCGACCACGACTTGCCCAACTGACCGGCTTGCCACAAAAGCGACTCTGCCAGTTCAATTCCCGGACAACGTTTTACCGATTTGCCCAGTATACGCAAATAAAGCACAACTCCAGAGCCATCAGGAATAACCAAATCGGCTTGACGGATCGTACTAGCCAAACTTGCATTGCGTTCTGCCTGGATGCTCATCTCAGCGTTGAGTGTTACCACATGACAGCCTTGTTGGTGCTGCAACCTTGAGAGGAGCCAACCTGAATAGTCTTCCAACAGATGTACCGGTAGTCCCAGTACCGAGAACGGTTGGGGCGTCTCAGTCATAATAACCTGTTTTTGCACAACCTCACATCACCATATCTATGCTCGACAGTTTACCTCGACGCAGAATTGCTGTGTACTTCCAAAGAAAGATCTTCCCGACAAATTTTTTCTCTCTTTTTTTGAGCGGGCAGACCTCAAACACATGGTTTGAGGGAACCATCAGCATACAGCTCTAGAGGCACCAACTGTACTTTACCATTAACTCTGACTTTAGAGTAGACAATGCGGACAAACTGAGATTTGTTATTGTTGTAGCGAGTAGACATAATAGTTCACCTTACTACGTTAAAGTTTCAGTTCTGAGTAGCTATTAAGGCAAATTATTGAACTGTTTATTTCTGCCTACTGATGTTCTACAAAAGGAAATGTTAAACTTCCGGACACAATCAGACAATTTTATGCCTTGCCCGCTCACACAAGAGCTTAGGCAGCCATACCAAATCTCTTCTATGCACAAAAGCCAACATCTTTTATCCGAAAACTCTGCTTTATTTTTGGCGTGCAAGGAACATCACAAAATTAGTTTAAGTCAATCAGATCGGCTGACAAGCTAATTAACCAAAGACTTAGGCACTGGCGTTGCCAAAAACTGCGTTTCTGATTAGATATCTAGTTGAGGAACCTTGTGGGGTGCCAGTCGATCGCTCAATTTAACTAGCTATCACCTATCAGCTATCAAAAAGCTGACGCCTCAATTTAATGCAGCACGATTTGCACGGCATCTCCAAGTTTTATTTGCAATTGTGATTGGGCGTTACCTTTGCTGACAGCAATTTCCACACAACCGTGACTCCCAAGTAAAGCGATCGCACTGCCATCAGGGGTATTGCTGTAAGTTTTATTACCTGGTATACTTAACCCAGCGGCTTTAACAAACCAATTTTTGCCGTCAACGAGATGAGCGGGGATGTTTGTAATTAAGTTGCCGAAGCGATCGACATACTGAATGCAGCCTAGAATACCAGTATCTGTTAAACTGTATTCTGATATGGGCAATGGCACCAAGGTTTCTGGAGCGATTTTTTGTCCCAATTCTGTAAAAGGAACACCGCTGGCAAGATGAGCTCCCACGGAGGCAAAAATATCTCGACCGTGAAAAGTCTTGCTGGGTGTTGGCGTGCGCCAGTATTCTCGATTGGTAAGTGCGATCGCCGCCACAACGGGAGTGTGACTGAGAATACCGCTAAACAACCCATTATCCGGGCAAACTAAAAAAGCATTGGCAAATTCGATCGCCACTGCACGTCTGTTACCCCCTACCCCAGGATCGACAACGGCAATATGTACCGTTCCATCAGGAAAATACGGGTAGGCGCTCATCAGACAAAATTGACCTGCAGCAATGTTTTGGGGAGGAATTTCATGGCTAAGATCGATTACAGTTAGAGTAGGGTTGATTTGGGCAATAACGCCTTTCATTACACCTACATAAACATCGCTTAGGCCAAAATCGCTTAAGAGAGTCACCAGTCTAGGAACAGGCATTTTTGTCAAGTTTACAAAAATTTTATATGAAATCCGTTAGACAAAAAGTCATCGGCGTCTATCCCAAAAGCCTCGTTATCGCAAAATTTTCCCCGCTAGCCTATTGTTAATTGTTCCGGAGATAGTAATATGGCAACTCGTCAGGCTGTTCGACAAATAGCCGATCGCCGGATTTCTCCAAAAGAAACGAGGCGCTACTACCGTGGGATGGAGCAACTTGTCACAGTTGTGCAAGAGCTTTCTTTAGCTCGCAACCTAGACGCCGTTATGGCAATTGTAAAGCAAGCTGCACGAGAACTGACTGGTGCGGACGGAGCTACCTTCGTACTGCGCGACCGCAATATGTGCTACTACGCGGAGGAAAATGCGATCGCGCCACTTTGGAAAGGTCAGCGCTTCCCGATGAATATTTGCATCGGCGGGTGGACGATGTTGAACCGCCAACCGGTGCAGATCGAAGATATTTATGCCGATACGCGCATCCCGTATCAAGCTTATCAATCAACCTTTGTCAAGAGTCTGGTGATGGTGCCGATTCGGACATTAGACCCGATCGGTGCGATCGGCAACTACTGGGCCAAACGACATCAACCCAGTCCGGAAGAAGTAAAGTTGCTACAAGCACTAGCTGACACCACCGCCGTCGCATTGGAAAATATCCAAGTTTACGCCGAACTGGAACAGCGCGTAGTCGAACGTACAGCAGAACTCCAGACCGCATACAAAGAACTGGCCACTTTAGCCGATAACGTACCTGCATTGGTGGCCCGCGTCGATCGCAACCTGCGGCACATCTTTGTCAATCAACCCCTAACAGAAGTCTGCGGCATCCCCAAAGACGAATTCTTGGGTAAAACTTTTCGAGAGTTGAAGTTATCGCCACAGGTATGGGAGGTCTGGGAATCTGGCGTCTGCCAGGTCTTCGCTGTCGGCATCCCCAAAGAAGTCGAGTTTCCTTTTGTCAGTCGCGATGGTGTGCGCTACTATTGCACGCGATTTGTGCCGGAGTTCGACGCCAACGGAAGCGTGGAAACTGTGTTGGGCGTAACTTACGATATTACTGAAAGCAAGCAGACAGAAGAGGAAATTCGTCGCTTGTCTCTCACCGATGATATGACAGGTTTACACAACCGTCGCGGTTTTTTTCTTCTCTCCGAACAGCAATTAAAAGTTGCTTGCCGTGCCCACAGCTTCTGTGCATTAATTTTTGTCGATTTAGATGGTTTGAAAAAAATCAACGACACTTTAGGACACGATTTAGGTTCGGCGATGATTGTTGACGCCGCACAATTACTGAAAAGCACTTTTCGGGAAGCAGATGTGGTGGCGCGTTTGGGTGGTGATGAATTTATTATTCTGGCATTAAACTGCGGCGATAGCTGCCATGCGATCGAACCACGAATTATTACAAAAATTGATGAGTTCAATCGGCAAGAAAAGCGTCCTTATAAATTATCTATGAGTGTTGGTATTTTACCTTTCGATCCTCAAACTAGGGAATCTATGGAAAGTTTAGTAGCCCGAACTGATGCACTGATGTACGAAGACAAACGTGCTAAGCGGCAATGTTTACTTTCTTGAAAAAAAATCTAGTTGTACGCAAGAGGAACATTTATAGGGCACATCAGACCGATTAATCCGTTCGTAAAGCTACTATTTTAGTATCTGACGCGCCCTACATTTCTACCTCAAAAGTTCCTCGCAAAGTCGATCCAAATTGCTATTTTGCTCAGCAATAATCAGCTGCGCTATATCTACCAGTTTAGCAATATTTTCTTGGCTGCCATCGTCCATATCATCGTTAGCTTCATTCAACGGTGCTTGGAAGCGATAGTACTGTTTGGGATAACCGGGATCGTAAGGAAGCAATTGTTCCAATTGACTGGCTACCGATTCGCTCATACCGTCCATCATAATATTGATAATCGGTTCTAACCAGCCAATTAATCCCCAATTTTTAGCGCGATCGTATGAGTATTTACGAGTTAGCGAACCCGTCCCCATAGATACCACCAGGATTTCATTGAGATCTAGCTTCTCCCCAGTTCTTCTAGCAGCAATTATGGCTTCCATAATTGCTAAAGATGTCGGGTTATTGGCGAAAACTCCCCCATCGACTAACGTATAGAAACTGCTGTCAGTTTGAATTGTGGCCAGATGGTATGGCTCAAAATAACTGGGCGCGGCAGAAGTAGCCATTGCCGCTTGTTTCATTTTAAAGCCACTGCTAATTTTGCGGAAGTATTCCCCTATCTTTTCTGCTGACCGATCGCTGACAAAGAAAATAGGTCTCCGTATTTCAATGTCATAGCTGGTGATGAAAACAGGTTTAAGCGCATTTTTGAGAGGAGTTTCGCCCAAATATGCGCTTAAAACTTCTTCTCTACCTTCGGAAGAGTATTTTGGTCGAATTAAATCATCTGTCTTTGTATATCTTTCGCTCAACGGCTCATAAAATATACGTTTTCCTTCTTTTCGATACAGCTCGACCATATCCTTTGCTGTATACTGAGCTAAATCGGGAGCCAGCGGATTTGGCATGGTAAGGCCCAAACTCAAGATACCTCCTGTTGAGGTTCCGGCGATTAAATCGAACATTTCAAAAATCCGCTTTCCTGTGCGTTTTTCCATCTCAGCTAAAATTATTGCTGGGATAATGCCTCGGATACCGCCACCGTCTATTGACAATATTTTGAATTTAAAAGCCATAAGATTCTCATTTTTAGTAGCCTCGAATACTTTTAAATTCGGCATTTTTGTTATATAATCGGGAATTTTTTTTAAATAAAATATGAAGTAATGTTAAGCTCCTGCCGATCGATCTTTGCCAACGGCAGTTACAGCTAGGGTGTCGGGACTAGGGATTAGGGCCTCGGGAAGAGGGAGAGGGAAGAACGGGAGAGCGGGGGAGCGGGAGAACGGGAGAACGGGAGAACGACATAAAGGTCGAAAATGTAAATATAAATTCCCCCACTCCCCCACTCCCCCACTCCCCCACTCCCCCACTCCCTCACTCCCCCGGCGACCTTGAAGACTTGATGTCAATTTCAGATTTAGCTGTAAAAATTCTGTAAATTTGGATACAGTTTCCTGATTTATAGTTATAATCAAGGAAGAACACACAAGAAAGTTCCAAAAAGAGTCCACTATGAGCAGAATTAATCGGGAAGAAGTAAAAAGAACTGCTGATGTTCATCGCGCTAACATCCAAAAGAGACTGGAGCAGCGCCTGGAAGTCGCTAGATCGAAGGGTGACGAAAATTTGATCCGCTTGTTGGAACAAGAAATGCAGCAGCTTTAGGAAGTAGGGTGGGCAATGCCCACCCTACTGCTTTTTGGAGTTACCGACCTCCTACCACAACATTTTTGATGCGGATGTGTGGCCCACCGACACTTACAGGCAGGGGCATTTGTCCGCCCTTACCGCAACCGCCGTTGAGATAAACCGAATCATTGCCGATCGCTTCAATATCTTTAAGAGTTTGGAAAACATTACCCGTCAGAGTGACATCGCTGACGGGTTCTGCTATTTTGCCATTGCGAATCATGTAACCTTCAGCTGCGGCAAAAGTAAACATCTCGCCGTTAGTTTGTCCGCCCAACATCCGCACAGCATAGACGCCTTCCTGGATATCGGCAATCATCTCATCAAAAGAGTGTTCCCCCGCTTCGATCGCGGTATTGGTCATCCGCACGATCGGCGGATGGGTAGCATTGATCGCACGCGCATTGCCGGTAGGTTTTTCTTGGAGTTTAGCAGCAGTTTCGCGGTTATGCAGGCGTTGAGTGAGGATACCCTTTTCGATCAAATATTTGCGCTGACCCGGAACGCCTTCATCATCATACTTGAGAGAACCCGGTAATCCTGGCAAAGTCGCATCGTCTACTACATTGAGCTGTTCGATCGCCAAAGGTTTGCCCAAACTCAGCAATTCCTGCATTCGCGGATTTTCGTAAACAAAATCTGCTTCCGAAAGATGACCGAAAGCTTCGTGAATGAAAACACCGGAAAGGTAAGGGTCTAAAACTACAGTATATTGACCGCCTTTAACAGATTTTGCTTCCAACTGACGGATAGCCCGTTGGGCAGCACCTTGGACTCGCGCTTCGATTCCCACCAGAGCATTATAATCCGATCGAGAGTGGAAGGATTCGTATCCTTGTCGCACCAAACCGCCTTCTCCTCTAGCAATCGCACCGAAACCGGCTTGAATGTCTAACCTTTCTTGGGCGATGCAGGTGCCGATCGAATTGACAAAATAGGTGATGCCAAAGCGATCGCGATAATTTACTGAAGTGGTTTGAATGCGCGGGTCAAATTCCAGCAACAGCTGATTGTACCCTTCCATTAAACGGCGTTTTTCTGCTAAAGAAACTCCTCTAGGATCGAGTCCGAGTTCGGCAGTAACATAGTCTTTAATTGGTTCGATCGGTGCTAAAACAGTAGTTTCTTTACCCACCAGTTTGGCTTGGGAAATAGCTTCTTCAATTCGCTCTTTTAATTCTGCCAAACCGTTAAAAGTAACAAAACTCCAGCCGCCGTTATGACAAGCGCGAATACCGCCAGCAAGAGTAAAACCGCGATCGACCGCATCCAGTTGTGGGCCACGAAAAGTTATGGCAGTTGATTCGCTTTGTTCTAATCGAATTTCCAGATAATCAACGCGATCGCGGTAAGGGGCGATCGTCTCAAGTAACCGATCCTGCATGGAATTGTTCACGCGCTTAATACTTCCTTTCCAGACTGATTTGCCACTTGCTTCACAATTTCTTCTTTTAGTCTAGAACTTCTCTGGTGACTATCTGTTACGTGAGCTATCTTCGATAATGTCGATAGCGGTGCCAATGCAACATATTAGAAACACAAAAATGCCTACTATCCAAATACCGATGCGGTCTTGGCAGTACTTTGCCTCTGTTGGCCTAGTGGCCGTTGTCCACTTCGGCGCAGCTTACTCAATCACTTTAATTCCCAATCTGAAACTGGAATGGGAGATTGTACCTATATGGCCGCCCACAGGGGTTAACGTAGCTGCACTTGTGTTGCTGGGATCGCGGATATTGCCTGGAATCGCACTAGGTCATTTTTTTTTCTACTTGTGTTTTGCCACAAAGTGGACTGTTGCCGCTACCACTGCCTTGATTATTACGCTGCAAGCATGGGTAGCAGCGAAGTTGCTTAACCGCGTTGGTTTCCATCCTGCTTTAAATCGCCTGCGAGATGTTTTGGGATTGGTAATAGTGGCAGCACCGCTATCCTCGTTTGTGGGTAATAGCATTGCGATCGTCAGTTTATCTTTGTTATCCGGGAGCTCACTTTGGTCAAAGTGGTGGAGTTGGTGCCTTGGCGATATCATTGCCATTTTGATTGTGACGCCAGTGTTACTAACGTGGTGTCACTCGATTTTAGATTTTAGATTTGGGATTTTGGATTGGCGTTTGTCGAACCAATGTAAAAACTCAGAAACTCACCAGCAAACTCACAATTTTACATTTAAAATTTCCCATCTAAAATTAATGGAATTCGCTGTTTGGCTGGCGCTGCTTATCGGGGTAAATTGGATAGTATTTTGCTCTAAAACCAGCCTAAAAATTGCCGATTATCCCCTGGAATATTTACCTTTTACTTTAGTAATTTGGGCAGCATTTCGTTTCGGGCAAACAGGAACTTCGCTGTCAGCATTTGTAGGTTCTACTATTGGCATTTTTGGAATATCAAGAGGCGATGGCCCATTTTTAATAATGGAAAGTAATATCAATAGCAGTATCCTTTACCTACAAGCTTTCCTAGCAGTTGAAGCCATCACAGGTCTGATTTTAACCGCTACTGTGAACGAGCGTCAGCAATCGGAACATAAATTTAGAGAACTCGCCCAAACGCTTGAGAGCAAAGTGCAAGAAAGAACATTAGAACTGGAGCAAAAAAATGAAGAACTGGCAAAATCTTTTCGGAAATTGCAAGAAACCCAACAGCAACTGATTCAATCAGAAAAAATGTCAAGTTTGGGCCATTTGGTTGCAGGTATCGCTCACGAAATCAATAACCCAGTCAATTTTATCCACGGCAACCTTACCCACATCAATAACTATACCCAAGATTTGTTAGAAGCGATCGCACTGTATCAAGATCGATATCCCCAAGCTAGTCCCAGAATTCAAGAGCGGCTTGAAGAAATAGATTTACACTTCCTTCAAGAAGACATTGGCAAAATTTTGTCCTCTATGAAAGCGGGAACCGAACGCATCCGGCAGATAGTTTTATCTTTAAGAAATTTCTCGCGCCTGGACGAAGCTGAAATGAAGAAAGTAGACATTCACGAAGGAATTAAAAGTACGTTGTTGATTGTGCAACATCGCTTGCAAAATGATCGTACCTACAATTATCGAATTCAGGTGAACGAGCAATATAGCGAACTGCCCGCAGTGGAATGCTACGCCAGCGAAATGAATCAGGTGTTTATAAATATTATCAACAATGCAATTGACTCTTTGGAGTCACGCTTCGCGAAGGATGTAATAGAGGAGTTGGAACGTAGGCAAATTGGAACATTAGAATTTATTGAGCCTACTATTTGGATTCGCACCAGCTTAATAAATAATGAGCGGGTGAAGATTGAAATCACCGACAACGGTATCGGCATGACCCCAGAAGTCCAGTCTCGAATTTTCGATCCGTTTTTTACTACCAAAGAAGTCGGTAAAGGTACAGGTTTAGGTTTGTCTGTCAGCTATCAAATTGTAGTGGAAAAACATCAAGGATCTCTGAAATGCCTCTCGGAAGTCGGCAAAGGAACAACTTTGGAAATTGAGATTCCCATTCGACAGCATTGAAAAGTCAAAAGTCAATCATTCGCAGGGGCGGGTTTAGTCAATAACTCCAATCACAAGTCTATAGTTGTAGTCCAAAACCCGCCCGTACAAAGTTAAAAGTCAAAAGTAGAAATTTCCTCTTTATCCCTAGCCCCTAGTGCAGTACGGTAGAAGTAACCCAGCAGAGCTGAAGTAGTTAAATGCCTGACCATCAAAGGACTTTTGACTTTTGACTTTTGACTTTCTAGCCCCTTTTAGATCAAAATCACAGCTTAGAGTTTGGGACTTGCTCATAATCTTGGTTATCGGCACTTGCTCTTCTTATACTCAGTGAGCATCCGTATTTTTATCAGTGTGCATCTTCACATTTATCAGTTCAAACAATGAGCCCAATACCAAATCGGTTTTGGCGGTACTTGTTAACAGTTGCGATACTAGCTGCCGTTTACGGTGGCGCGGGAAAACTAGCATTACAAATTCCGAGTATTGTACCACAGGTAACGCCCCTTTATCCACCAGCAGGGATAAGCCAAGCCGCTCTTTTACTGTTGGGGCTGCGAGTATGGCCTGGAGTGATGTTAGGAGACTTCTTTGTTTCGCTATCATTAGGTGTATCGCCGATCGTCGCCCTGGCTATGGGAGCTTCCGCCAGCTTGCAAGCCCTGACAAGTACCGCTTTGTTAAAACGCTACAAAGTCAAGCTTAATTTAGAACGCCCTCAAGACGTTCTGGCATTTGTAACGCTCTCGGCAATGCTCTCGACAACTTTAAGCTCCACATTCAGCGTGTTGCTCTTATGCGCGAACGGCATACAACCTTGGCGCAATTTTGGCATAACTTGGTTAAGTTGGTGGCTGGGAGATGTAATGGGAGTTCTGGTCGTAACGCCAGTTTTGTTAAGTTGGTGTACCGTAAATCTGCCCAAACGTCCCGTTTCGCCCCAGACGATGCGAAAGTCCTTGCAATATATAGATGCGGGTATTTTGCTAATCTTGCTGATCGCAGTTAGCTGGGTGGTGTTTACGTGGCAAACAAAAGGAGCGATCGCCCGCTATCCTTTTGAGTATCTGCCTTTTCCGTTAGTAGTTTGGGTCGCATTTCGATTTAAACAACGGGGAAGCGTCGTTGCTACCCTGTTTCTCTGCTCAATAGCTATCTGGGGCACAGGACAAGGAGTTGGGCCCTTTCAGAATCACACCAATAATCCTATAGAAGCCGTTCTGTCTTTACAAGCTTTCGTAGCAGTCGTCAGTATCGCCGCCCTGCTGCTAGCCGCGACTGTAGCCGAACTGCAACAAGTTCAGAAGTCGCTGCACTCCAGTCAAGCCAGTTTAGCCGACGCCCAGCGCATTGCCCATTTGGGAAGTTGGGATTTAGACTTGATCGAACAGCAATGGCATTGGTCTGAAGAACTTTATCGCATTTTGGGATATTCTCCTCATACTTTTGCGCCCAACTGCGAAACTTTTTTGCGAACGGTTCACGCGGAAGACCGCGAGTGGGTGAAAAATTCGCTGCAAGAAGCGTTAACGCAGGAAAAACCTTATAGCATTAATTACCGAATTGTGCGACCCAACGGTGAAGAAAGGGTTATCCGCGAACAAACGGAAATCATTCGGGATATAGATAAAATGCCCATTCGCATTACGGGGACGATTCAAGATATTACAAAACAAAAGCGAGTCGAGCAAGCATTAATCCAATCGGAAGCACAGTTACTCGAACTTGCCCACAATCTCGACCTTAAGGTACATGAAAGAACTCAACAATTGCAACAAAAGAATGAAGAACTAGCTCAATCCCTCAAAACGCTCCAAGAGACTCAACAGCAACTTATTCAGTCGGAAAAGATGTCCTCGCTTGGTAGTTTGGTGGCTGGCGTTGCCCACGAAATTAACAACCCGGTCAATTTTATTTACGGCAACATTACCCATGTCCGCGAGTATACTAAAAGTTTGTTGGACTTAATAGACCTTTATCAGCAGGAGTGCCAGCATACCAGTTTTGAAATCAAAGATTGCATAGAGTCTAGCGATTTAGAATTTGTGAAAGCCGACCTGCCCAAAATATTATCGTCAATGCAAGCTGGAGCCGATCGCATTCGTCAGATTGTCCTGTCTTTACGCAACTTTTCGCGCTTGGATGAGGCGCACATGAAACCTGTTGATATTCATCACGGCATCGAAAGCGCTTTGTTACTTTTGCAGCAACGATTGAAAAGTTTTCGTAATACTGGGATCGACGCGATCAAAGATTATAGCAAACTGCCTCTAGTCGAATGTTATCCCGGCCAATTAAATCAGGTGTTTATGAACATTTTGACTAATGCGATCGATGCAATTGAGTCTCTTCCAGAAACTAAGCTGCAACGAGCTGTAATTACCATCCAAACCCGAATGTTAAGCAGCGATCGGGTGTTGATTAAAATTGCCGATACTGGTTCAGGAATGACTCCAGTAGTAAAAGCTCGTATTTTTGACCCATTTTTCACCACAAAACCTGTTGGCAAAGGAACAGGTCTCGGTCTTTCCATCAGTTACCAGATTATTGTAGAACATCACAAAGGCCAGATTAAATGTATATCGGAACCCGGAAAAGGCACTGAATTCCATATTGAAATACCATTGTGGCAGAGTCGTTAGCCAGCACATACAACAGATTTTAAGTTGGTAATGTACGCATTTGAAAGAATGGGAGAGTGGAAGAGTGGGGGAGTAAAAAAATTATCTAACTCACGCGGCTGCCAATCACTATAAAAGTTATAATGGTTATTTTATGCCTTTTAAATTTGAGGTGTGGTTATGTTAGAAAACTTGATTTATTGGTTACAGATGGCAGGGCAGCTTTTGCTGAAAAATAGCGGTTGGATGGCTTGGAACTTGTTTTTAGCTTTACTACCTTTTGCTTTAAGTGTGTGGTTATTTTCTCGACCTAGATGGCGCTATTACTGGTGGATCGGTTTGTTGCTTTTAGCCACATTTTTACCCAAGGCACCCTTTATTTTGGAGTATGCGATTCGCTTCATGCGGGATAATCGCACTAATTATTTGGTTTGGGCTATTACTTTAATTTTGATCGCTTTGGATATTTGGCTATTACGCAGTTCGCGATCGCGTTCTTTTAAGTGGTGGCTTGGATTCCTTGTTTTTATCGCTTTTTTACCAAACGCGCCCTATGTTTTGACGGATATCATTCACCTGATTGAAGATATTCGAGAAAATTATTCGGTTTGGATGATTACTCTGGTTCTTATTCCTCAGTATTTGCTGTTTATACTGGTGGGATTTGAAGCTTATGTCCTGTCTTTGATTAACCTGGGAAATTATTTAAAACAACAAGGTTGGGGCAAATTTGTGCTTGGGGTTGAGTTGCTAATCCACGCTCTCAGTGCCATCGGTATTTATTTAGGAAGGTTCTTGCGCTTCAATAGCTGGGATCTGGTTACAGAACTGGATAATGTAGCGGGCAGTGTGGTGGATGATTTAACAGCAAAACGTCCTATTTTGCTGATGACGATTACCTTTGCGATCGTTACAGGTTTGTATTGGCTGATGAAGCAAGTGAGTTTGGGAATAATGCTCAGAAACAGTCAGGCGATCGCTCATAGCGAAGAAAATTACAACGCCGACAGATCGAATGCTCTTTAGAAAGAGGGGGGGATCGGGAGAGTGGGAGAACGGGGGAGCGG
>NZ_JACJPW010000124.1 GCF_014696265.1 Aerosakkonema funiforme FACHB-1375
ACAAAGTAAGGTTGGCTAAACCTGAACTAAACGCCTGTGGACAAGTTGCGTGCCGACACCCTTGGTAGAAACAGGAAGTAGACAGCGTTGTCCAATTATATCCGGCAATGTATAAGTTCTACGTAGCAGAATTCTCCACATCTCCCCATTTCCCATTCCTCATTCCCCATTCCCCAGCCAAGGAGAAACCGTGCTGCTATCTAAAGGCTTTGAAGTTGAAATGTATACCGGGACGCCACAAGGAGATATTGTTGGCCTCTCAGACAAGATTGTGGCAAACCTGGACGGATTTGTCACAGAGCCAGATAGCCGCAATGTGGAATACACTACCGCTCCTTTGTATTCCTACGATCGGCTGTTGTGTGCCTTAGTGCGTCCTCGCCAGCGACTGCGGGCGTATTTAAAACGCTTGGGCGACTACACTCTCATTCCGGGAAGTACCCTATCTTTAGGACCGAGCGATCGCTTTTGGCGTTCCGATCCCAACAACCCTTACCACACCTACATCGAAAACACTTACGGCACTAACGTCGTTACTGCCAGCATCCACATCAATATCGGCATCAGCAATCCAGAATTACTGATGCGGGCCATTCGCCTCATCCGCGTGGAAGCACCCCTCTACCTCGCCTTAAGTGCCTCTTCTCCTTTTCTCGACGGTAAGGCGACCGGCTATCATTCCACCCGCTGGGGGCTTTTCCCCAAAACTCCAGCCTATGTGCCCCTCTTTGAAAGCCACGCTCACTTTATTCAGTGGACAGAAGCTCAACTAGCTGCCGGGACAATGCAGAATGTCCGCCATCTCTGGTCATCTGTCCGACCGAATGGCAATCGGCGTCCCTACGATCTCAACAGGCTGGAATTGCGAATTTGCGATTTAATCGTCGATCCGATCGCTCTGCTGGCAGTCACAGCATTGTTAGAGGCGCGTCTCCAACAAATGATGGCCGATCCCAGCCTCGATCCCCTAGAAAAAAGTCAATTATCCTCAGACGATCTGACCTCCCTTACCGATGCTAACGAAGCTGCTGCTGCACGGGATAGTCTAAATGCCTCCCTCAGACATTGGCACGATGGCAGAGAGATATTGGCACGAGATTGGATAATGGAACTTTACCAGCAAGTTTTACCTGTTGCCAGAGAACAAGGCTTCAGTTGTTTTCTCTCTCCCCTGACCAAAATTCTCCGCGAAGGTAATACAGCAACTCAGTGGATCGAACTACACCGAGAAGGTATGGATGTTCGCCGCGTTATCTCTGGAGCTATCCAAGCAATGCTTTTCCAAGAAGGAGAGTTGGAAGATAAGCTTTGCCAGGAGATTTTAGTAGCTTAAGCTACCCCAGTTTCTGTTTCGCTCATTCTGATGCTCCTGTCGGGCATCAGAATATTTAATCGATTCTATTTTAGAGAAACATATAAAAAATATATATAATAAACCTCTGCCTTCGGGTAGATTTTATCCAAGCGAGGTTGTTTACTTGATGTCTGATTCCGACTATTTTTAAGCCTCATGCCGTATGTTGTCTTAATTAACCCACAAATACCCCCCAATACCGGTAATATTGCCCGAACCTGCGCTGCCACGGCCACAGAATTGCATTTGGTAGGGCCGCTGGGCTTTGAAATTACCGATCGATATCTTAAACGAGCAGGTTTGGATTACTGGCCATACGTGAAGTTGCACTATCACCAAAGCCTCGAAGATTTTCAAACCTTTCACAGCCAACGCGGGGGAAGATGGATTGGATTCAGCACTTCCGGAAGGTGCAGCTATGTTAGCTTCCCATTTGAAAATAATGACTGGCTTTTGTTTGGCAGCGAAACCACAGGATTATCGCCGCACGTACTGAAGGCTTGTGCGGAAACTGTCTGCATACCGATGGCGTCACCCGGTGTGCGGAGCTTGAATCTTTCCGTTAGTGTCGCAGTTGGGCTGTTTGAAGCTCGTCGGCAACTCGGACAATTGGGATAAATTTTATACCTGCTTATTTCTAGTTCCGAAAGGCGATCGATACTATATCTGCATATGAGTGTATGAATATGCCGCCGATCCGGATCGGGCTGAGGACTGCCTGACTATAGGTGTAGTCAAAAAAACCCACGCAATTCCACATCGAAGTTCCCAAATCATGCACTATCCACAGAAAAGATTTAGTTTGGCTAAGATAAGAAATTTCTATCGTTATCCCCCTTGTCAGGGCCTGCTCAATTGATAGATTTTATTCATTTTAAAAAGGCCGCTTCTCACCTAGCCAAAAAAATGTAGTAAGTTGTTGCAGAACTCCTATTCGCTTTTGAGTACCTACAGTGATGCCCTACAGCAAATCTGGAAACCTACTCAATTCTACGGTTGTAGTTTGATAGGGATTAGGTTTAGATCTGTGTTAAAACCAACACTGTATACGTATTTCAGAGGGTGTGCTACAAAAGTCACAACACAGAAAAGTTGGTTGTCTGTATTGTCTTTTCAGGCAAAATCTTGTTTGTTATTGATGGTGTGTCTTCACTACAACAGGGCAAATGTCTGCGGTACTATGGTGCCTCAGTTGGTGCAGGAGTATCCCGGCACTTTCACAACAGAGCCAAACTCCATGCCCTGTCACAGTCTCGTAAAGGTAGCCCTGGCAGGTGAAATATGCTAGGCAAAATTTATTAAGTCTTGTAAACTTGTCTAAATTCAAAAACCAGGGTAACCTTGCCTAAGTATGTTTACCGCAAGTGATCCAGATCGGTTCAAAGAAGTGATCCGAATCATTGATAGGTAAACTTAGACGGCATCCATCAGGGACAGTTAAACGCTAGTGATCGTAGGAGGTCGTTTTTTGAAACGAGCATTGACGCAAAAGGTTAATCCAATCCCTGCCTGTGAGGTAGACAATTCTGCAATGGTGGGACATCTAAAGCCCATTCCACCAGAGGTTAACCGTCGGGCTCGCACCTCTGCTGCCATGATTGGCTTGGCTATCTCAATGGGTGCGTCTAGCCTGTTAATTCCACAGCAGGGCGATAGCGCAATGGCCACCGAACCTGGGGCGGGCAACAGCGCTTTATCAACACTTCCCTCAGTGCAGGGAGAGGCAGGAGCAGTCACCGCTTTAGAAGCGAAATCGGCACCGGAAACAGCCGAAGCGGCTCAGCAACTACCCCTGCTACAGTCCCATAAAGCACAAGAATGGCAACCGACTGGCGTAGAAACCAGTGCCGCTAGAGAGTCCGAGCCGATTCAAAAGGTTACGTTCAACCAGTCTGAAAACACTAACCGGGTGGAGCCAGACAACACAGCCACAAACGATCGTCCCGGCTCCACCGCAACAGCGAAAAGTACTTCGCACGATGGCATCAGTAACGACATCAAGGTAGGCGATATCGTTACCTCCCAGTCCGAATCCTACAACGTCGGACAAAATCAATCCAGACAATCTGCGGCACCAGAAGCATCTGGCGCTATGGCAGGCGAATCGGCTACAGCTGCTGCCGATGATGTCAACAACCTTTTAAGGGCAAAACAAGCAGTGGCTCTCAATCGTCTGAGAGAGTCATCGAACCGTTTGAGAGCCAGTTTGGCGGAGTGGAAGTCTGAGGAGTTAGAAAATACATCCGCTCAAGTTTCTGAGCCTGCTGCACCAGCTGTAGTTGCGGAGCATTTGAAACCTGTAGTCGAACAAGCCCCTGCTTCTGTAGAAGTGCCTAATTGGCAACCCAAGTTGGCAGCGGTTGAGCCAGCAGTAACAAAAGCATCGCCCGTTGATACAGCTGCGGAACCAGCGCCAGAAGTCTGGGAAGCAAGTGTAGTATCCCAGCCAGCTGTATCCGCACCGACAATGGTTTACCAGGTTAAACCAGGGGACACCATCGGTACGATCGCCCGCAATTATGGCATGAGTGTATCCGCTCTAGCTAAAGCCAACGATTTAGACAATCCCAACCACATTCAGGTTGCACAGCTAATCTCCATTCCGCAATCTCAGTCGAGCGCAGTAACAGCTCCTGTGCCAGCGGCAAATCCCTTTGAGTCTGAGCCCGTTTCTCCCAATTTTGCCGCTCGCAATCGGTCAAGTGCTTCCTCAAAAGCTAAAGTACCGATCGTTACCGCTTTGACACCCGTTACTGCGGTAGATAATATCTCAGCTCCTACAGTACCCCCAGCAAATTGGACTCCCAGCGCCCCTGTCGCCTCAGCATCAGCTAGCTCTGGCACAGACGCTGTACCGCCTGGGTACAAAGGTCTTAAATACGAAGTTCCAGAACATATATCTAGAACAAAGCAGACATCTGAGGTTCCTGTTGGCAAGAACTTCCAGTTAAACACACCTTCAGGTGAACCTTCCCTATTTGCCGAGAACGAGCCGAACCAGGGGCTGCAAGCCAGTTCAAATCAGCAAAATAACCCCTACGTCGAGCGCTTGCGGGCTGAAATATTGCAACTTCGGGAGCAATACAAACATCAGCAAGGGAGCGATACGCTGCAACGCATGACATCAATGCGTCGGCCTTATCCAACACCAAATCCGACACCTGCGTTCGCACCGTCTTCTCCCACTCCCGAACCGCGCCCTTCCTCGACATATTCTCCCAGTCCTGTCAAACCGGAGTTGAGCCGGAATCAGAATAACGAGCCTTTACAGACACAAATCCAAAGACCTGCAAGACAGCCATCTCAACAGGCTCCTATTCAGATTCCAGTACCCGAAGCAGGGGCAGTTCCAGCTAAAAGACAGCAGCAACTGGTTGCTACCGCTCCGCTGGGGCCGGAAGTATATCAACCCTACAATCAACCGGCACCGAGAATGGTGGCTCCTGAGTTACCTCCCCTTCAAGGCCCGGATAACTATCTACCTGATGGCGTAAACCCCAACTTTAACGGGTACAACTGGCCTACTAGAGGCGTCCTGACGTCAGGGTTCGGTCGCCGCTGGGGACGGATGCACAAGGGGATTGACATTGCAGCTCCTACCGGAACGCCTATTGTGGCTTCTGCTCCTGGGGTTGTGGTCTACGCACGCTGGAATTCTGGTGGCTATGGCAATTTGGTAGACATCAGACACTCTGATGGCAGTCTGACCCGTTACGGTCATAACAGCCGCATTTTTGTCCAAGAAGGGCAAGTGGTTGAGCAAGGTCAACAGATCGCCGCTATGGGTAGCACAGGCTACAGCACAGGCCCTCACTGTCACTTTGAGATCCATCCACCAGGACAGGGTGCTGTTAACCCAATGGCTTTCCTACCCCGTCGTTAGTTTTTTAGCGATCGCATCAGCCATAATCGGGGAGTCAAACGACTCCCCACTTTTTTTGCAGAAGGGCTAGTAATTTTTGAGAAGTTTATGTTATATTAATAAAGGTCTAGAAACACATGGCTCAGTAGCTCAGTTGGTTAGAGCGCGGGACTCATAAGCCTGAAGTCGTTGGTTCAAATCCGACCTGAGCCATTTACAGAAGTTTTCAGTTTAACAAAACCGCGAAATTCCCCATCCCTCTTAGTGGTGGGGATGGATAGCGGGGAAAAATTAGGGGGTCGCTAGCCAAATCTGGCTGGAAAGCCAATACTAATGGTAAGAATGGTAGTGTCGCTCTCAATGATTTAGGCATCACGCTTAAAATGCGTGGTAAAGCTAAACAGTGGGGGAATCCTACTACTTTAACCATTGTGTACAAACCAATGTCTAAGCTCTACCAATTCGACTGGAAAGCGTAAGCATACTGGTTCGATGCGGCAACTTGGGCAGATGAAACGTCAAAAATCTTGTCGTAATTCGGATGGGATTTTAGAAACCCCGTCCGTCACTTGCGGCGGGGTAGTTCATACTGATTGAAATTCTGTCCGCCCTTAAGGGGCGGATACTGAATCACTTTCAGTCATGCCAGTGGCGCATAATTTCCGCAACTGACCAAGCTTGTGCAAAGGCTCCTTGGGCAGAATGGGGAATATCGCCGTCAAAAATTTCCGAAATCGAACCCAAACAAGCCTCGTTTTGAAAGTGTTGCTGTAGAAGTTGCCAATCGAAGGGTAGTGGCGCATCGGGATAAAAGCGTTTCCAAGCTCTAACAAAAGGCCCAATCAGCCAACTCCAAACCGTACCCTGATGGTAGGCGCGATCGCGGTGAATGCAATCGCCACCATAACGCCCAATATAATCTGGATCGGAGGGATCGAGACTGCGTAAACCGTAAGGAGTTAAAAGACGATCGCGTGCCACCCGCAACACCTGACGAGCTCGCTCCTCCGCAAACCCGCAATGATGTAGAGACAGGGCTAAAACAGCATTCGGGCGAATCTGGGGATTGGGGCGGGAATCCGGCTCGATCGTATCGTAAAAATAGCCGGTTTCCGGATTCCAAAACTGTTTGAGCGATACCTTAACCTGTTCTGCTTGCAGGGTGTAGCGTTCCGCTTGTTTGAGAAAGCTTTCCCGCTTGTCTTGCTTTTCCCTTGCCAAACGATTGGCCCACTCGGTCGCCCAACACAAAGCCGAGTACCATAGGGCATTGATTTCGATCGGTTTGCCCCGCCGAGGTGTGATGGGTTGACCGTCAATCACCACATCCATCCAGGTAAGGGCGACACCAACAGCATCCCAAGCAAGCAACCCATCAGTAGCATCGACTTGAATGTTGTAAATAGTACCGCCACAGAAAGCTTTGTATATCTGTCGCACCACAGCATATTGCTCAACCAAAAAATCCCAATCCTGTGTTGCTTCTAAGTAAAGTCCCAGTATTTCTATCCACCAAAGGGCAGCATCGATACTGTTATAAAATGGCTCAGAGCCAGCATCAGGGAAAGTATTGGGAATTAAGCCCGATTTACAGTAACGACCGAAGGTTTGCAGCAATCCTTTTGCCAAATCAAAGCGTTGAGTTGTCAGCGCCAGTCCTGGTAAAGCAATCAGCGTATCCCGTCCCCAATCGTTAAACCACGGATAACCTGCAATTACAGTCGGGCCCGCAATTGAAGCTCGGTAGGCAATAAATCGATCGCCTGCTTTTAGTAGCTGATGCCAAATATCGTCCGTATCGGGCATTGGGGATTGACAATTGAGAAATTTTTCCCTTCTCACCCTCTCCCACTCTCCTACTCTCTCCTCTTGAGCCTGCACAGCTTGCTCAAACTCCAAAGCACTAAGTCGATCGGCCCCAGGATCGGGCCATCCCACTTTTGCTTCCAGGATGAGGACTGCTCCCGGTTGTATAGTAACTGTTAAGTAACCTGGGTTATAGAGGTCTTCGCGTCCGCCCAAACCCCGCCGCGTCTCTTCCGGATAGCTATAATTCCAGTACCAGACGCCCTCCGGTTGATAGTCTCCGTCGCTCCAGCGCAAATGCCAAGGCGTTCCCACCCAATCGAGCTTACTCGCTTGCAGAGTGACTTGCTGCTGAATCACTAACTGAGAAAAATATAATCCCGGTTCGCCTAATTGCTGGTGGTGAAAGTCCCGATCGCCAATTAGCGGTCGCAACCTCAAAATGGCTGCCCATGAGCCTTCATAACGATACTGTATCAAAGTGCGGTTGCAAAACTGAGGATTGGATGTTTTCCCACTCTCCCCTGAAGATAACAATCCATAAGGCATCACTAACTGACGGGTCAGCTGCCAGTTCTTCCCACTCCATATCCATGTGGGTACGGGGTCGATCGCAAAAGAACGCAGGTGCTGGTATCCCAAAGGCGCGATCGTACCATCTCCCCAAAAATTCGTTCCCAGCTGCCAAACTTGCCCTCCTACTTCCACTGTCGCCTCTATGTGAGACAGCAATAAGGTGCGCCGACTGGGTGGATCGAGAGATGCTATTAACCAACCGTGATAAGTGCGGGTACGGGCATCGCTAACCGTACCGCTGGCAAAACTGCCTAAACCATTTGTCAGCAGCCATTCTCGCGTATCCAAATTGTCCATTGCTACTCAAAATCGTTATGAGTATGATATAGTTGTAACAGTTCGTAAAAGTGACTTCTAGAGCGGCCTTAAATATTGCCAGCCTTTGAAGTCGCGACCTAAGCGATCGGTCGTTGCGCCTGTCGGTAAGCCTCTAACTACCTTACCTGCTATTGTGTACGACTCAAAGCATAACTATCTAGTAGTAAGGAGAATCCGTTCATGCCCTTAACTTACGCAGCCGAAGGATGCCTTCGGGTTGGTCAGCCTGCTCCCGATTTTACTGCAACGGCTGTGGTCGATCAGGAATTCAAGACGATTAAACTGTCTGACTATCGCGGTAAGTACGTAGTTTTATTCTTCTATCCGCTCGACTTTACCTTTGTTTGCCCAACTGAGATCACAGCCTTTAGCGATCGCTACGAAGAATTCAAGTCAATCAACACCGAAATCCTTGGCGTTTCTGTGGACAGCGAATTTTCCCACTTAGCTTGGATTCAAACCGATCGTAAGTCCGGTGGTGTTGGCGACCTGAACTATCCCTTGGTTTCCGATATCAAAAAAGAAATTAGCGCTGCTTACAACGTTCTCGATCCGGAAGCTGGAGTAGCTTTGCGCGGTTTGTTTATCATCGACAAAGAAGGCGTTATTCAGCACGCCACCATCAACAACTTGTCGTTTGGTCGCAGCGTTGAAGAAACCCTGAGAACCTTAAAGGCTATTCAATACGTCCAATCTCACCCAGATGAAGTCTGTCCCGCTGGTTGGCAACCGGGTGACAAGACAATGACTCCCGACCCAGTTAAATCCAAGGTCTATTTTGCCGCCGCTGTTTAAATTTAGGCAAAGGACTTTTTTGTAGATTGTAAACCCCAACAGGATGGCAATAACTTCAAAGCTAGTAATGTTGGGGTTGAAATTTGTGTAAAATTGTTTACAATCGCTGAATTTCTGGTTGAATTATGCTAACTTCCACAGACTTTAGCGGCTTGTTAAACGAGCGCTTCTTCCGCAATTTCTTACCTATACCTGCCAGTAATGGGATAAATTTGGGAGAAACAACCCCAGGATTCGATTTGCCCGATATCACCCACAAACGTCCTGTCAGTTTATCTGATTATAAAAGAAAGCAACCTGTTGTAATTGCTTTTACGCGAATATTTACGGAAAAACAATACTGCCCTCTGTGCTATCCCCACATTAAAGCACTCAACGAAAACTACGAGCAGTTTACCAGCAGAGGTGCTGAAGTTTTGATGATTACAAGTACAGACAGAGAGCAGAGCGAAATAGTTGTGCAAGACTTGGGTTTGAAAATGCCTTTGCTCAGCGACTCTAGTTGCTCTGTTTTTCGCGCCTATCAAGTTGGTCAAGCGCTAGGTGCGCCTCTACCAGCGCAGTTTATTATAGATAAGCAAGGAAAACTTATCTATAAGCATCTGTTTTCTTTCCTTTCCCCCAACGCCTCTGTTGAAAAGTTGCTCAAGATATGGGATTAATTGTTAACAGCAGTTGTTAGGCATCAAGCACCTGGATCTCGAAGTCTGTAGCTGATATTATCGGATTTTCAGTTAGCCAAGCAAACGGATTTACGTTAATATCTCCTGTCCGCAAGCCTTCTAAATTCCCATTTTCGTTATAAAATAAATTGCCTGTGGCAATGCTATAAACAATTAGTCCGCTGCTTGTGGCTGCTTCTACATCGCTACCGACTACCGCAAACTCTTCTGGGTTGCTAAAACCAATACCGGGAATGCTGGTAAGATTCAAAAACATACTCTTGTCCAGAACAATTTTGTCTTCCCCAGGGGTGAAGTCAGTGATGGTATCGATGCCAAGCTCAACCACAATAGAAGGAGCGCCTGTGGCATATAAAAATCGATCGTAACCGGAACCGCCTGTTAAGATATCATTGCCTGCTTGACCGTAAATAAGATCGTCGTCTGCATCCCCAGAGAGTATATCGTCTCCATCGCCTCCATCTAAATAGTCAAAACCATTCCCACCATAAATACTGTCGTTACCAGCTTCGCCAAATAGGTAGTTGTTACCATATCCTCCGTCTATAAAGTCATCATTGTTGCCACCGAAGATAATATCGTCGCCGTTTTCACCATAAAGATAGTCGTTGCTGTCTCCTCCCTCTAGCCAGTCATTACCATTACCTCCATAAACCGTATCGCTGTCAGTTTCCCCATAAATATTGTCGTCGCCATCTTGTCCGTAGAGAAGGTCGTTGCCGCTTCCACCAAAAATACTGTCGTTGCTATCCCCACCGTAAACGATGTCATCATCCAAATTCAGTAGATCGAGCAAATTCTCTATCAGAAAAGCGATCGAGTTTTTATTCCCTGTTTCCGAGTAATCAGTCATGCGATTTCCTCTGGCTCAAATTCCTCTGTAAAATTACGTAGACAATTCTTTTCAATTAAATCCTAATGAAGATTTTATAAAGTTATGGTAAACTTCTTATAAAGAATTCATGAAGTAAGGAAAAAATTTATTTTATTAAGGCAACCAGCCATTTATTTTACGGAAATTTACGTAGAAATACAGCTGATTTTACGGAAATATGATAAAGTTTTAACGAAAAGCTTAATAATTCCTGACATAGGCGAAAATTTCCGCCCCGGTGTGCTTGATACTGAGAAGAGCGGAGGCAGAAAGTAAACGAAGCTCTACTTTGGGAAGTTCCCAGAGGAGATCGCTTTCTATAAAACTGTAGAGACGTTGCAGGCAACGTCTCTACAACACTAATAGTATGAGTGGCTAATTACTGCCTATCCTACCTACATAGGTGTGGTAGAAAATGGGTTGTAAGTGACAAGCCCAGCACCAGCCCCAGCAATGTGGTTAACTCCTGTGCCGCCCACAATCGGCCCGGTGTTAGAATCCCACCAGTTATTGGTAGCATCGAGCGTGCCGCTACCGCCGTGGTAGAGAGCAGCATTCGCGTTGCCGATTAAATTGTTGTCATTGATAGCCACAGTAGCGGGGACACTTGTTCCATTTGCGATCGCCACACCGTTGAAAGAGTTAGTAATCGTGTTGCTGAGTACATCCACCGTTCCCAGATTTAGGCCGGGAACAAGGCCAGAACTCCGCAAGCGGATACCACCCCGGTCAGCAGCGCTGCTGGTGTTGGCATTGGTGATATCGTTGTTGTCGATCGTGGCGTTACCACCCGCCAACTGAATACCCTGCTGAGCAATATTGCTAATCGTGTTATGGTTAATTATCCCCATACCAGTAATCGCATCGGCAGCTACACCCGGGCCGGTAAGGTTAGCGATCTGATTGTCGGTAATTGTCACCGTGTCAAACCTGAATGCCTGAACGCCACTGGTAACGCTGCCGGGAGCAGTAGTAACATCGCGAATTAAGTTGTCGATGACGCTTGCTGATGAACCAGCTGCACCGTTGGCATCAAGATAGACAATGCTGGTATTAGTTCCCCCAGGCCCAAAAAATTCATTTTGACGAACAACGATATTGCTACCAGCACTTTGCAGTCGTATCGCGTTTTCACTATTCGTCTGAATCCGCAACCCTTCAATAGTAACGTTACTGAGGCCACCAGCAAGCGTGAAAACAGCTTGGGAAGCAGGCCCACTAACAACAGATGGGGCATTTAGGGAACCGGAGGTGGGACTGATACCTGCGTTTGCTCCGCGTATGGTTAATGGCTTGTCGATCGTTACAGTGCCCGGTTCCGTGTAAGTACCTGATTGTGCGACTAAGATGTCGTTAGCAGCAGACCCAGCAACAGCAGTAGTAAAGTTATTGAAACTACCCAGTAACGTTCCACTAGAGTTATAACGAAGGATGGAGCCAGCCCCGTTGGGAACGATCAATGGATTACTCTCTGCAATCCTGACTGTGCTTGAGTCTGCCGAACCGACCTGATAAGCGATATCTTCAGCTACAGTTACAACTACCGATTCTGTCGCTTCGTTAATGCTATCGGTCAAGGGGGTAATGGTGACAGGAGCAGAGACTGCACTACCAGCAGCGATCGTCACAGTTCCAGTTAACGGTGTATAGTCAGAGCCAGCAGTAGCTGTACCTGTGGTCGTATAGCGGATAGTGAGGGGTTGGGTGATATCGCCACCAGTGCGTGCGAACTGGAATGCACCGTTTCCATCTGGATGACCGGGTTCCCCAGCGACGGGATCGAGAGCGGCAACAAAAACGACTGGTTTGATTAGCGGTACATCATTATCCAAAATAGTCAGGGTAGCAGTATTCTGGGTTCCGATTGTGGCACCGCCAGTGGGGTTGGACAAGCTTAAATTGACTGTCTCGTCCGGTTCCACAAGAGTGTCGTCAACAATGGGGATGGTGACAATCTTGGATGCGGTGTCCCCATTTGCCCAATTGACTACGATCGGGTTATTGGCATAATCAGCCGGAGCAACAGCAGTGCCGTCAGCGAGGTTAACTGTAGCTGAGACTGCTCCCGCACTACCTCCAGTGCGATTGAGCGTCACAGCTAATACAGGCGTGCCATCTTCGCCAACGACGTATTGCGGGTTACTGAATTGAATTGTGCCGGGAGTGTCATTGTCTATCACAGTCAAGGTAGCCGTACCCTGCGTCCCAATTGTGGCACCACCAGTGGGGTTAGTCAGGGTTAAATTAATAGTCTCGTTGCCTTCTACCAGAGTGTCGTCAACAACAGGAATAGTGATAGTCTTGGGCGTATTATCCCCAGCAGCAAAATTAACTGTAATAGGACTGTTGGTGTAGTCACCAGGCGCTGTGGCAGTGCCATTGCTCAGATTAACTGTGGCACCAACTGCTGCGGTAGTATCGCCAGTGCGAGTCACCGTCACGGTTACCACAGGCGTACCATCTTCATTGACGCTGAAGACAGGTTGACTGAACTGAAGGCTGGTATCGTTGTCTACAACGTTTAAGGTAGCGGTATTCTGCGTCCCAATCGTGGCACCGTTTGTAGGATTGGTTAAGGTTAAGTTGATAGTTTCTGTCGGTTCGATCAGGGTGTCGTCAGTGATAGGAATCAAGACAGTTTTGGGTGCAGTATCTCCATCCGCAAAATTGACGACGATGGGGGTGCTAGTGTAGTCACCAGGAGCTGTAGCGGTGCCGTTACTGAGGTTAACTGTACCAGATACTGCGCCAAAACTACCGCCCGTGCGAGTAACTGTCACTGCTGCTACAGGCGTGCCGTTTTCGTTAACGGTGAAGACGGGATTGCTAAATTGAAGAGAACCGATCGTTTCTTCTGTTCCGGTATATTTGATTTGTTGAACTAGGTAGTCAGAACTATCGCTGATGTAAGTCCCGGTAGAATCTGTATAGGTGGGTTGGGTAGCGCTTGGGTTAGCATAGGCTTTGGAGGAAAATCGCAGTTCGTCAAAAGCTCCAAATACCTTAAACTTGAAATCTCCATTAGTGCCATCATCGGCGAGGAAAGTGACTCCGTTGGTAGCATTTTGGATGGAGGTCTGAGTACCGCTGACGGTATTCTCATTGACCATCCGAACGCCTGTCACCGACACCGGAGCGCCATTTTTGAAAGCTTGTAAGAAACCGACTTCGGTGCCTGCTCCTTCAGCACTTTTGGGAACGAATAAGCTCAGGTCAATAAAAGCATCTTGAATTGTTTTGTTAGGAGCCCATTTGTAAGTTAGTGTTTCGGATTGTCCGGTGTTGGGGTTATAGTTGATTTCCGCCCGCACTTTGGTTGTGGCAGTCCACCAACCGTAATAAGCATTGGCGACCCCCATGCCGTATTCGTCGCCATAACTTACTGTACTACCGTTGGAAAAATTTAGATTGTTTTGGGCAGTTGTTGTAAGGTAGTCGGTTTGTATACCGTTGAAACTGGTTCCATATATTTGAATGCCTTGATTTTGGGCAGCTGTAAGCCACTCGGCTTTAAAAGCGTTTATGCCTGTCGTGTCATTGGTATACCCAAAGTTACGACCCAATACACCAGTTATCGGATTAGTAGCCATAATTTATCCTTTAATTATTTTAGCGATCGAGCAGATGAAAGCCTGGAATTTAGATCTCTAAATCTTCTTCCTTCGTGTTTGAAGTTGCATCCGGAAAATAATTTCAAAAAATCCGATCTAATCCTGGCTAATTTGGGCGCTAAGTTGAATTTAGAAATAACCAGTATATTTAAGGATTTGGTTTGATTAAATAAACAAATTTATCCGGGCTTTCTCTGATATGGGAATGATTAAAAATTTCAATTAGGGCTTAATCTTAAAGCCTATTGATAAAGATTAGCTAATTTTTACGATCCATCTATGTGAAACTACGGTTCTCAATAAAAACTTAAATTTTTAATCTCAATATTACTGAAAAAGCTGGTAGCACTTCGCCACCAGCTAGCTAAGAGTTGTTAAAAGTCAAAAGAAAGGGCGTCGGGAAGAGGGAGGAATTTTGAATGAGTGACTTTTGACTTTTGACTTTTGGCTCTCCCTCTCCCTTCAGTAGCGAATGCGTGGGTCGATGTAGGCATTGATGATGTCAATCAAAATGCTGGCAGTCACGACGATCGCACCAAAAAATACCATAATTCCTTGTACTGTGGGGTAGTCTCGTTCGGAAATCGCCAGATATAGACGACGCCCCAATCCTTCCCAAGAAAACGTCACCTCAGTTAATACCGCTCCTCCCAGCATTGAGGCAAAAGTAAGTCCCAAAATCGTAATCACTGGAATTAAGGCATTTTTGAGCGCATGAGACCATAAAATGCGCTTTTCCGGAATTCCTCTGGCTCTGGCGGCTTCTACATAATCCGCTTGCAGGGTTTGCTTCAAATTTACCCGTACAATGCGCTCGAAAATACCGCTGATCAAGATACCTAATGTTAAGCAGGGGAGAGCCAAATGGTGCAGGGATGTCAGCAACTGACCGAAGTCGCCGCTCAGGAGGCTATCGATCGTGTATATTCCTGTTATGTTTTCTGGTGAAGGCCCGCGCCCGCTGGGCGGGAACCAGCGCAGCTGCACGGCGAAAATCAATTGCAGAATCATTCCAAACCAAAATAGGGGAATGGCGTAGGTGATAATCCCAAACAAACGTCCGCCGACATCCAAAAAACTGTTGGGATTTGAGGCAGAAATCGCACCAAAGGTAACGCCTACGATGAGTGCGATCGCCATACTGAATGCTGCCAATTCCAACGTCGCTGGGAAATATAGTTGAATTTCTCCCCAAACAGATTGACCGGGAATTGTGAAGGAACTGCCTAAGTCGAAATGCAGTAACGATTCCATATACCGAAAGTACTGCAACCACAAAGGATCTGCTAATCCTAAGCTGCGACGAAATTCCTCTTTGACGCTATCTGGTACGCGACTGCTAAACATTGCATCTACCGGATCGCCTGGAGTTGCTCGTAAGAGCAAAAACACCAAAGTGACGATCGTCCACAGCATCAGGGGAGCTAGTAGCAGACGCGAAATAATGTAATATTGCAGGGCTTTGGAACGAGACATAGCGATTTTAGATTTGAGATTTTAGATTTTAGATTGAATCGAAACTCTAAAATCTAAGCTTTCTTAATTTCCCAGAGGGGTAGTTGCTGAATTGGATCTAGCTGAACGCCTGACAATCCTTTTTTAGCAAAAGCATAGTCTTTACTTTGCCAGAGAGGAATCAGGGGTACATCTTTGGCTAGGAGGTCTTGAATTTCAGCAAAGATTTGTTTGCGCTTTTGCGGGTCTTGTTCGGCGCGTTGTTGTTTAATTAGCTGATTCATGCGATCGCTATAATAAAATGACCCTTGACTTTGACTCGCTCCCTCTTGACAACCTGTTGCTTCTGTGCCTTTAGAACAACTCAATAAAGGCTGAATGTAGTTGTCAGGATCTGTGAAATCCGGATACCAATCTAACAAAGCGCTTTGATAAATTCCTTTGCGAATGTTGGCGAAGAAACTTGCCGATTCAACTGTTTGGGGTTGAATTTGAACTATGCCTTCCAGTTGTTGTTTGGCATATTCGCTCAACAAAGTGGCAACCTGCTGACGAATTGCGGAACCTGAAGAATACCACACTTCTAACTTGAGGGGGTTTTCTTTTGAAAATCCAGCTTTAGTTAAGAGTTCTTTAGCTTTGGTAATATTGCCATCGCCATAAGCTTGTTCAAATGTTGGCTTATAGGCATCGAATGTTTTAGGTATCATGCTATAAGCAGGTTCTCCCTGGTTTTTGAGAACGCGCTGGTTAATCAGTTTGCGGTCTAGCAAAGAAGCGATCGCCTGTCTGACTTCCGGTTTATCCAGAGGTTTCTGTTTGGTATTCAATACCATATAATTCATCACATTACCTTGGGCTTCGATCGCTTGCCATCCGCCTGTTTTCGAGCCATCTTGCAAACCGACAATCTGTTCCGGTTCTAAACTTTGATAGCCAATGTCTACACTACCTGTAGTGATAGAATTATACAAATTCACCGAACTGCTGAGAATCTGAAAATCAATTCCCCGATTCGCTGGTTTTTCACCCCAATACTTATCAAAAACATCGAGGCGGATTGAGTTCGGTGTAAACTGAACCAATTTGTAAGGGCCAGTTCCTACAAATTTCGTAGGAATGAATTTACCATTACCGATTTCGTAAGCTTTTGGCGAGACGGCGCAGACACCGGAGAAAGCTAAAAGTGATGGAAACGGCGCAAAGGCATTCTTTAAGTTAATGGTGAGTTCGTATTCTCCAGTAGCTTTTACAGATGCAACGATATCCGATAAAAGCGATGAAGGTTTGCCACCGTTTTTAATAAAACGTTCTAGAGAAAAAGCCATTGCTTCAGCGTTGAAGGGAGTGCCATCATGAAAAACAACTCCCTGACGCAATGGGATAGTGTAAGTCAAGCCATCTTTGCTGATTTTGGGAAGTGCTGTAGCGAGTTGCGGTACGATTTCGTCAGAGCCTAGTTTGTAAGTGTAAAGACGATCGCCCAAGCTGTAAAGGACGTTGTTAGCGGCGAGTTCGTATGCGTCAGCCGGATCGAGGGTGCGGGGTTTGAGCGTTGTGCCTATTGTAAGGCGATCGCTGCCAGTACCAGTATTGGTCGAAGTATTTGGCCCAGTGGCTGTTGGGCGTTTACCGCAGCTGATAACTAGAAAAAAACACAGACAAAACAGACCGAAAAATTTTGCAAAGGAACGCAATTGTTGGGAGGATACAGGAAACCAGTTCATTAGTACCATTCTTTTCCGAAAAACTCTCAGCCGTCAGCAGTCAGTAGACCTCTGGCAAAAATACTGGCGATTGTAAATAGCGGTTACACGAACGAAAACTGCGTAGGCAAGTTTTGTTTGTATAGCCCCAGACTTAAGTCTGAGGGCGCAGGTGTACTTTTGCAAGAGGGGTATTTAATATAACCAACCAACGACTAAAAAAGGAGTACGTATTGCAGAGTTTGGACTCCGGATAAAAGGCTGTATGCTGACGGCAGAACTGCTGAGAGTGAAATTTAGATGGAATAGTACAGCGGAAACGATTTGGCACCCTTTGGTTTCACGTAAACTCGCTGTTGCGGTTGCAGTTCTAACTCGTTAAACCGTTCTCTGCTCAGATGCGCCGTCACCACCTGACCGTCATCTAATATTAATTCGGCTTGAACTTCCCAACCCAAATTAATCAAGCGAGCGACTCTGGCAGGAGCTGTATTTCCGTTTGGCTCTCGTTGCACTAAGATATCGTGGGGACGTAAAAAGATTTCCGACTGGGTAGATTCCATCCCGCTTTGTTGAAAAATGTGGGATGTACTGGGCAATACATTCACCGGACCGATGAAACTCATCACAAAAGGTGTGGCTGGGTTATCGTAAATCTCGGCTGGTGTGCCTACCTGTTCGATTTTACCTTTATTGGTGATCACGATTTCGTCAGCAACTTCCATTGCTTCTTCTTGGTCGTGGGTAACGAAAACTGTGGTGACGTGAACTTCGTCGTGCAGGCGTCGCAACCAAGCGCGGAGGTCTTTACGGACTTTGGCATCTAAGGCACCAAATGGTTCGTCCAGCAGCAACACTTGAGGTTGGACTGCTAGCGCCCTTGCTAGGGCGACCCGTTGTCTTTGACCGCCGGATAGCTGGGAGGGGTAGCGATTCCCCAGACTGTTCAACTGAATTAGTTCCAGCAGTTCTTGCACCCGCGCCTCGATCTGAGATTTTGGTAGTTTGCGGATTTCCAAACCAAAAGCAATGTTCTGACGCACAGTCATGTGTTTGAACAAAGCGTAGTGCTGAAACACAAATCCTATTTGGCGCTCTTGGACGCTAGTATGGGTGGCATCCTTACCAGTAATCCAGATTCTGCCGCTATCTGGCTTTTCCAGACCTGCAATTAACCGCAGCAAGGTTGACTTACCCGACCCGGATGGGCCCAACAGCGCTACCAGCGTGCCGCTTTTTACCTCCAGGTTAACTCGGTCAACTGCTTGGAAACTACCAAACTGCTTAGATACATTCTCAACAACGATACCCACAGAAAAGAACCTCTCTGACGCGCCATTTTCAACGTTATCTCAGTCAAACCACATTTTGTAAGCCGACATCCTGGGTGACCGATCGCCTTTTGACCCTAAAAATTGCATCTCTATTGAGAGAATCTCCCGTTACCCGATGCAATTTATGTAGTATTATCTCATATAAAGCTTACTCAATACCTAAGATAAGCGGGTTTTTGAATTTCTTGTCAAAAAGATTTACTAGCAATTTTTCCTTCCATTGCTGTAATTGAACTATATCTGATTAGAGATGCTTGTGTAGGATAATCTTGTTTTAAAACTTTAAGGATGACAGGTCGATCGTCCTGTTTTCGGATAGCGCGATAAACGAGCGAATTGGCACTTTCATATATTTGTGTTAAAATATTTTATCCGCTGAAAGTAAGCATACTTAGTCGTTCTCAGAGCGTAGCAAATCGGGCTGGGGAGAAATATTAACTTCTTGATTGAGAATGCCCTGAATATAATAAAAATCTTAAATATTAAATAAATCTAAATATTAAAGTATACAAATCTTCAGATAGGGAGCTTGTAGCTTCCTCTGACAGTATCGGGAATAAGTTTTGACGGTGTTGCGCGGTTTATTGCGGTAACATTATCAAAAACTGCAACTACCGCAAGCACTACCGCAATCCAAACCAGAGCCGCAATCAACAGCACTACAATCAATCCCAGAGGTGCAAAAGCTGCAATCGGGCAGATCGCAGCTAGGTAGATCGCAAGGAACAAGCCCGTCGCAGTTTATCCCTTCAGCCCCACATTCAACGCAACTCCAGCCAGCGTCTGTCAGGCAACGATCTTGTTTGTGGGTATTATTTTCTTTGGTCTGTTCCCGTTTGGCTTCATCCTCTGATTCAGAGTTTTCTATTCTGGCGCTCAGAATCCGATTAGCTTCTTTACAAGCCTGAAATCTTTGCCGGGATGCTTCGATCGCAGCCAATAAACCCTTGTAGGCGATCGTCCGTTTCACGTACTGAGAGCAAGACTCGCCGCCATAGAGCAATCGGTGAGCGCAGGAGAAACCTTTGCGAGGAGAAATGTGTTTCTGATAGCCTGCGATCGAAGCGCAAGCGATCTGTCGGATTCCGGAATCGAGCCAATCAGCGTTCATTTGTGCAATTGGGTGCATCTAACCTAAGATACAAATCGCTCAACCGAAATTCAGATCCTTATAGAGATATTAAGGTGTGTTGCATTTTATTCACATCCATAAGAGTAACGTAGGGGTTTTCAAAACTCCGTGATACCATCTCAGCTTGTAGGTTGATGAGATTGGGAGAAAACCTTTGACGATACGGGTTGCTGTTGTTGGTTCAGGCCCAGCGGGCTCCTCAGCCGCTGAAACGCTCGCCAAAGCTGGAATTGAGACGTATCTGTTCGAGCGCAAGCTAGACAATGCCAAGCCGTGTGGCGGTGCGATACCCCTGTGTATGGTGGGCGAGTTTGACCTGCCTCCACACATCATCGATCGGCAGGTGAGAAAAATGAAAATGATCTCACCTTCAAACGTTGAAGTCGATATCAACATAAACAAACAAGAAGAATATATTGGTATGTGCCGCCGCGAGGTGCTGGATGGCTTCTTGCGCGATCGCGCTGCTTCGTTAGGTGCCAATCTGATTAACGGCACAGTTTATAAACTGGATATTCCCACAAACAACACTGACCCTTATACCATCCACTATGCCGATCACTCGGATGGCAGTGCCGAGGGGACAATGAAAACCCTGAAAGCTGATGTAGTGATTGGGGCAGATGGAGCGAATTCCCGGATTGCCAAAGCCATCGATGCTGGCGATTATAATTATGCGATCGCCTTTCAAGAACGCATTCGCCTCCCCGAAGACAAAATGGCTTACTACGAAGACCTAGCCGAAATGTACGTTGGCAACGATGTTTCCACCGACTTCTACGCTTGGGTTTTCCCCAAATACGACCACGTTGCTGTTGGTACCGGCACCATGAAGGTGAACAAAGCCGACATCAAAAATCTGCAAGCAGGTATCCGCAAACGTGCTGCCAAGAAACTGGCAGGTGGTGAGATTATTAAAGTAGAAGCTCACCCAATTCCAGAACATCCCCGTCCTCGCCGCGTCGTCGGTAGAGTCGCGCTGGTAGGAGATGCCGCAGGTACTGTTACCAAGTCTTCTGGCGAAGGTATTTACTTTGCCGCTAAGTCTGCCAGGATGTGTGCCGAAGCGATCGTCGAATTTTCTAACGGCGGTACTCGCATCCCCACAGAAGCCGATCTCAAAGTTTACTTGAAACGTTGGGATAAGAAATACGGCCTCACTTACAAAGTGCTGGACATCCTGCAAACCGTATTTTATCGCTCCGACGCTACCCGCGAAGCTTTTGTGGAAATGTGCGCTGATAAAGATGTGCAGCGAATGACCTTTGACAGCTACCTATACAAAACAGTTGTGCCAGCAAATCCCTTGATTCAGATGAAAATTACTGCCAAGACGATCGGCAGTCTGCTGCGCGGTAATGCCCTAGCTCCTTAGAAATAGGTAAGTTTGGTGGTGGGAGGCCAAGAAACTGCCAGCTCCGCTAATAGCAGTAGGGTATGCGATCGCGCACCCTACTTTTTTGTTTGCTTATAAGTACAAATTCTACAGTAGCCGTATTTTTTAATACTTTTATCTGTTAACTATATCGCGGTAATTAAGGTTGAATACTTGCTCCTAAATTAAGTACCTTGGGTTTGCAGACTACCAAAAAATAGAATTATGTCCTTACATTCTCACTCATTTAACCCGCTCGTGCGGCAAGTTAAAAATATTGCCACACCACGAGCCAACTTTGGGTTATCAGGTGCAGCTGTCACCGCTGCTGTGCTGGTAAGTTTTGTCAGTCAAGCGCAAGCTATTACCTTCTCAGGCACATCCTCCGGTCAATGGGGAATGCCTGAAAATCCTTCTGCCAGTACGATTATTTCCAGTCAGAATGGCGGTATAAATAATCATCTGTCATGGGGTAGAACCGATAACTGTCCGACCTGTACCCCATTCAACAATTATGTCCAGTACGATGGTATAGGCTTCAACGCTGGTGTAGATAGCCTTTTCAATCTCGGTAATCTCAGCTACCAAAATGGCTCTGTTTACGATCCTTTCGACGGCGACTTTCCTCTGAGCATTACTTTGTCTTTGACAAATCCTGTCAGCAAAAGTACTACTTTTGATTTCTCGTTCAACATCTTCAACTCGCCCAACAACAGCGGCAATCCAGTTATAGATGGAGACAAACTGCGTTTTTCCACGGCTGGAATATCCAGCCAGACGTTCAAGTACGATGGAGTCGATTACACCCTGGAGTTGTCCGGCTTTTCTACAGATGGCGGTCAAACTTTAGTCAGCGAGTTCAACTCCCCAGAAGGAACTGTCGCCTACGCATCCCTGTACGGGAAACTAACTGCTCTGGAATCGAATGAATTGCCTGAATTACCTGAAACGCCTGAACTCCCTGAACTCCCTGAACTCCCTGAATCGCCGCAACAGACAATTCCTGAGCCTGCTGCTTTGGCTGGTTTATCTGTGTTGGGAATTTACTTTGCCATCCGTCGTCGTAGCCGAAACATTTAAATGCTGCAATCTCAGTCTTCCTCATCAAGCAGCTGAGATGGCGCTATTTGCGTATATTTGCGGAAACTACGCTGCTCGTTTAGCAAAATTACTGTTGAGCCAGTATGCAGAAGTTTTCAGTCGATCGGCACATTTGCTGTAGCCTCAAATATTACTGCACCAAATGTCCGATATCTATGAATTACACCTCATAAACCCGGTTTTTTCGAGAAACTGGGTTTCTTTGTCGCTCACTCACCTGAAAAGGGCTGTGTATGCTTAAAAATATATCCTAAAAGTATATATTCCTACTTATTACCTCAGAAATATCAGTTCTTCTGCGTAGTTTTTTGTAAAGATTGCATAAAGCTTAAATCAAGAATCTATGAAGAAAAAGAGTTTCTGCTGTTTGTCAAAAGCCTTTTATGAAATATCGATAAAGATTGAATAAAGAGTTGATAAATACGTAAGTACAAGCTTGGCAATAGTACGTAAATCTACTAATTTTGAGAAGTTACTTCTATTGAATAAGCAAATTATGAAATTGCAATTAGGAAATAGAGTTCAGCTATGTAAGCTTTTTTTGGCGATCGCCGCTGTATTATTAGGTTTAGAAAATCGAGCACAAGCGATAAATTTCGCAGGCACAACTTCTGGTGAATGGGGAGTTCCTCTTACTCCCAGTCCTACATCAGCTATTTCCATTACTAGCCACAATGGCGGTACAAATAACCGCCTCACTTGGGGCATAGCGTCTCCAGACAAATTCCCCAGCTATGTTCAGTTCGACGGTAGAAACTTTAGCACCAGTGCAAACAGCCTTTTCAACCTTGGCACACTCTCTTACGGCAATGGCAGCACATATACTTACTCTAACTTCGATGGTGATTTTCCGCTAACTATAGGATTGTCTCTCACCCTTCCATTCGCTAACGAGGAGACATTTAACTTTTTATTTAATATCCTGAACACACCTAACAACACTGGTAACCCTATTCTCGATGGTGACAGGTTGCGTTTTTCTACCGCTGGGGTATCCAGCCAAATATTTAATTACCAAGGCAACGACTATACCCTTAAACTAATGGGCTTTTCTACAAATGGTGGTAAAACAATCCTGAGCGAGTTCAATTCACCAGAAGGAAGCGTCGCCAAAGCTTCTTTGTACGGTCAGATGATTCCGGCTGAAAAACCGGTTACTGTGCCCGATCCTGCGGGTACAGTTGGTGTGTCCCTACTGGGTATTTACTTTGCTGTACGCCGTCGTAGTTAGGAGGCGGAAGCTGAAGCCACCCCAGCCCTAAAGGGACGGGGGTTCAAAATGCGATGATGCCTCTACTTGGCTCTCCCGAATTGGTACAACATCCAAATTCTTAGCATCGACATTG
>NZ_JACJPW010000125.1 GCF_014696265.1 Aerosakkonema funiforme FACHB-1375
ATTGAGAATCAGAAGTGGAAACCAGGGACTTGACGGCGATTAAAATCGCCAGGTGCGTTTCATCCCCATGTCTAAAGCCAGGGGCTTTCACGCACGGTTTTCGGTAAGTTGGGTTGCCCGATCGGCCATAAACTACCCCCAGTGGTGGAAATGATCGGCTAATTGAGGATAGGCTAATTAAGGAGCTCAGTACAGCTCCTCCAGTGCATTGTTATTGGTTGGGATGCCTTGTGTCAAACAAATTTGTCTCTGCACCGCGCTTATCCGAAGGGAGCGATCGAGACCTCTCTATAGACTCAACCCTCTGCGAACTGCCTCTGTACAGTTTCGATGTACCAACTAGCTGCTTGGGTACAGAAGTCGCCCGCGTTTTTGATAAATATCCCCGATTGCCAGGAGCTATCTTACTGGAGAATGGCAACTTTGCCGGGATGATCTCCCGCCTGCGACTGTTGGAGTACCTGATCCGTCCTCACAGACTGGAACTATTTTTGCACAAACCGCTGCACGTTCTCCACACTTACGCTCCCAGTGATGTTTTAGTTCTGTCGGATAACACACCAATTCTAGCAGCAGCGCCGCACGCACTGCGGCGATCGCCGCAATTTCTGGGAGAACCGATTGTAGTTAAAACAGAACCCAACACTTATCAACTGTTAGATATCCACGAATTAAATATCGCTTATTGGCAAATTCGCGGTATCGAAACTCAGGTACGCTACGAACGCACCCAAGCGCAGATGATTCAAAGCGAGAAAATGGCTAGTTTGGGGCGTTTGGTGGATGGGGTGGCTCACGAAATTTTAGATCCGGTGGGTTTTATTTGGGGAAACTTAACTCATGTATCGATGTATGGAGACAGCTTAATGCAGCTGGTTTCTGCTTACGAAAAATATCTGCCTGAGTTACCAAGCGAAATTGAGGAACTAAAAGAAGACATTGAATTTGATTTTTTACAGCAGGATTTGCCGCGAGCGATCGATAGTATCAAAACCGGAGCCGAACGTTTAAAAAAGCTGGTAACAAGTCTGCAAAACTTCTGTCATATTGATGAAGTTTATCCAAAACCTGCCGATTTGCACGCTTTGCTAGATAGTATTGTGTTGCTGCTCAAAAGCCGTCTTAGTAGTGAAATTGAAATTGTCAAAAATTACGGTAATTTACCGCCTGTACCTTGCTTTGCTGGGCAACTTAACCAGGTGTTTATGAATATTATTACTAATGCTGTTGATGCTTTGCTTAACGAGGCGGTTCACCAAAAGTTTGCGATGGAATTTAAAGGGAAAGTGCAAGATAATACCGCTCGCAAGCCTCGAATTGAAATTGTAACTAAAGTTTGTTCTCTGGATTCGGTAAATCGTGTAAATGAAGCTTCATCCCGCTGGGTTTCGATTAAAATTGCCGATAATGGCCCCGGTTTATCTGCTAACGCCCAAAACCAGATTATGGAATCTTTCTCGATCCAAAAGCGTACTGAGAAAGAAACAAGTTTGGCTCTGAGCTATCGAATTGTGACAGCCAAACATGGAGGTAAATTTTTGATGCGATCGCAGCTCGGAATCGGCACGGAATTTGAAGTTCTATTGCCTTTAATTTGAGGCTTTAGAAATCTTTGTTTCCAGTTATAATTTTGGCACTTAAAAAGAAATTTTTAGTGCCAGAGTGGGAAAATAATAACGCCAGAAAGTAAAAATAGTTATTAAGTATTATATATTTTAATCTTAAGTTTACTTAAATATATGTATAATTTTTAACATATAAATATCTGAACAAAAGCCTTTCCTTGGCCAATTGTATAGGCAGGCTCTCCAGCGTGAAGTTTTCGTCTGTGAGAGTGCCGCGAAATACTAACCTTAGTAGAACTATGGCTGTTTTGAAAAAGATATGGGCAAACAGAGCGCAGAAATGCAGCAAAATCAAGCATACTGGCTTAATTCCTTGTTAAATGCCGTTTTCGAGCTTTGTATCGTCAAGGATGGCGAGGGCAGGTGGCTAATTGCCAATGAATCGGCACTGAAATTATTTGGGTTGGAAGGGTTAGACTACCGAGGGAAAACAGACGTTGAGCTAGCCGATCGCAGCCAATTATATCGCGAAATATTTTTTAACAATGCCCAGCCATATGAAGGAGATAGTTGGGAAGAAAGCATCCGCTATAGTTGGAAAGATATTGTCATCTCCGACGGTACAACTAAAACTTTTGAAGTAAAAAAAGTGCCTATTTGCAATCCGGATGGCAGTCCTGGGGCAATAGGTGTAGTTTGGCGCGATATTACCGAACGTGTAGGGGTGGCTAAAAAAACTCTCCAAATGGAGAAATACTGCTGCCATCTAGAGAAATCGGTAGGAAACGACACCGGCGAATTCATAGAAATCGATCGACAAGTGCAAATCGAGGTAAGCGAACTGCAAAGATTAGAGGAAAAACTGCGTCAGAGCGAGCAGCGCTACAATGCGATCGTTGAAGATAGCACGGAACAAATTGTGCGATTTACACCAGATGGAACTATTACTTTCGTCAACGAAGCTTACTGTCGCTACTTTGGTAAGCAGCACCAAGAGATAATCGGGACTCAGTTTATAGAATTCCTTTTAAAGGAGGACGTAGAAGAATTCCTTCATCAGATTGCTTCTCTAAACCGAGCCAATCCGGTGACAGCGATCGCACACCGAAGTCCGAACGCAAACGGCGAAATATGTTGGCTGCAATGGAAATACAGAGCCATATTTGATGAACGAGATTCTCTGGTAGAATTTCAGTTTGTCGGACGGGATATTACTCAGTGCCAACAGACGGAAAAAGCCTTAAATGAAGGCGAAGAAAAGTACAAAATATTGTTTGATACATTCCCGTTGGGTATTTCAATAACAGATAAAACGGGAAATATAATAGAAGCTAATGCAGCATCTGAAAAAATTTTAGGATTATCGAAAGCAGAACATAAGCTGCGAAAATTTAATAGCGAAGCATGGCAGATTATTCGTCCGGATGGGATACCAATGCCACCAGCCGAATTTGCCAGCGTGCGAGCGTTAACAGAAAATAAAAAAATTGAAAATGTAGAAATGGGGATTTTGAAAGAAGGTGGCGAGATTAGCTGGATTAGCGTGACTGCGGCTCCGATTCCTCTGAAAAATTACGGTGTTGCTATAGGCTACATTGATATAACCGATCGCAAGCAGATGGAAAAAAAGTTGCTCAAAAGTGAAGAGCGCTTTCGCAACTTAGTAAATAGTGCGCCTTTGTTGCTGTGGACGAGCAGCACAGATGGAAATTGTGACTTTTTGAATCAAAGTTGGCTGGATTTTACCGGACGCACTATGGAGGAAGAAATAGGCAATGGTTGGATGGAAGGCGTGCATCCAGAAGATTTTCAACTTTGCTGGAATACGTACTTTTCCGCTTTTGCACTTCGCCAGAACTTTGAGATCGAGTACCGCCTCAGACGAGCGGATGGGGAATACCGTTGGATCTTAGATAAAGGCGTTCCCCGTTTCGATTCGGATGGCACTTTTATTGGTTATATCGGGTCCTGTGTTGATATTACTGCTACCAAACAGGCGCAAGAAGATTTGATTAAATCCGAACAAAAACTTTCGCTTCACATACAGCAAACTCCCCTAGCTGTAATTGAGTGGAACGTTAATTTTGAAATTGTGGAATGGAATCCCGCCGCCGAAGCAATTTTTGGTTATAGCAAAAGTGAAACGATCGGTTCTTCGGGCAATTTCATTATACCCGCAAATGCAAAAGATCGGGTTAACGGCGAGATCGAGCAACTGCTTGTCAGTCGAGGAGGCATTCGCACCACCAAAGAGAATCTGACTAAAGATGGCAGAATTATCGTTTGCGAGTGGTACAGCACGCCGTTAATCGCTCCAGATGGCAATGTCATCGGTATTGCTTGCTTAGTTCAAGATATAACCGAGCGCGTGCGATCGGAAGAAGCGCTACGGGAGACGGAAGCGTTTCTTAACTTGATTGTGGAAAATATTCCCAACACGATCTTTGTCAAGGATGCTGAAAATTTGAAATTTGTGCGTCTTAACAAAGCGGGTGAGGAACTGCTCGGTTATTCCAGAGAAGAGCTGATCGGCAAAAGCGACTATGACTTTTTCCCACCAGAAGAAGTAGATTTCTTCCGAGCAAAAGATCTCCAATTATTGGCACAAAAGCAGCTTGTGGATATTCCAGAAGAATGTATCCACACAAAAAACAAGGGGATCAGAATACTGCACACGAAGAAGTTAGCAATTCTCGACGAATCGGGAAAACCGCTGTATTTATTAGGTATTTCGGAAGACATTACCGATCGCAAGCAAGCACAAGCAGCATTGCGCGAAAGCGAACAGCGTTTATCTGCGATCGCTGCCAATATTCCAGGTTGCGTTTTTCGCTCCGTTTTGGATGCGGACGGCAGGATGAATTTAGTTTTTATTAGTGCGGGAGTGTACGAACTTACCGGTCTGAATGCCCAGCAAGTGTTAGAGCATCCAAAACTATTACAGGAACTCGTTCATCCAGACGATCGTACAAAATTTCAAGAGTCGATCGCAGCTTCAATAGTAAGCTTTCAGCCTTTATTTCAACAGTACCGGATCGTTACCCGATCGGGCCAAATCAAGTGGATTCAAGATAGCGTCCGCTTTTCTAAGGACAGCAATGGCGATGTGCTTGTGGATGGCATAACTCTGGACATTACCGAGCGAATGCAAGCACAAGAGGCGCTGCGGGAGTCGGAAGAGCGATTTCGGCAAATGACGGAGAACAGCAAGGAAGTTTTTTGGATATGCACAGCTGATGCTCGTCAGATTCTTTACATAAGTCCCGCTTACGAAAAAATATGGGGTCGCACCTGCCAAAGTTTGTACGAACAACCGCTGTCATGGATCGATGGTATCCATCCAGACGATCGAGAACTTGTAGTCAGAGGTATGAACGAACGAATGAATGCCTGGGATGAGGGTCGGCACAGTCATGAGTTTCGCATTGTGCGTCCTGACGGTTCAATTTGCTGGATAAACACTCGCTGTTTTGCCATTCGCGATCGTTCTGGACAAATTTACCGTTTAGCTGGCATTTCAGAAGATATCACCGAGCGTAAATTGGTAGAAGAAGCCATTCGACAGCAGGCGGATCGCGAGCGAGTAGTTGCGACGATAACTCAACGCATTCGCGGCACGCTCAATCTGGAGGAAATTCTCAATACTGCTGTTTTGGAAGTGCAGCAATTACTTTCGTGCGATCGAGTTGTTATCTATCGCATATGGCCGGAGGGAACGGGGAGCGTGGTGACAGAAGCAGTCGTTTCCCATTGTGAAGCGATTTTGGGCAGAACTTTTCCCGAAGAAGTCTTTCCCCAAAGTTACCATCAGCTGTACAGACGGGGAAGGGTACGCGCTATTCCAGATATAGAAAATGCCTATGTAGCAACTTGTTTGGCTGACTTTGTAAAAGAATTCGGAGTTAAAGCTAAACTGGTTGTGCCTTTGATTAATGGGGAAGAACTCTGGGGGCTTTTGATTGCCCATCAATGCACTTGTGTGCGTGAATGGCAACAGTTTGAAATTAATTTGTTGCAGCAATTGGCTACTCAGTTGGCGATCGCTATTCAACAAGCTTCTCTATTTGAAAAACTGGCAGCGGCAAACAAAGAGCTACACCGTTTAGCTTGTTTGGATGGCTTAACTCAAGTGGCGAATCGTCGAGGCTTTGACGAATATCTGCATCGCGAGTGGCGTCGGCTTCACCGCGAGCAATTACCCTTAGCTTTGATTCTGTGCGATATTGACTTTTTCAAACAATACAACGATACCTACGGTCATCAAGCGGGAGATGATTGTTTGAAGCAGGTTGCTAACGCTATTAAGCAGGCTGTACGCCGTCCTGCGGATTTGGTGGCGCGGTACGGTGGCGAAGAATTTGCCGTGATTCTGCCAAATACTAAAGCTGAAGGGGCGCTTGTAGTGGCAGAAGAAATTCGCGATCGAGTGCGATCGCAACAAATTCCCCATGCCAATTCTAGAATCAGTCCCTATGTCACTATAAGTTTAGGTATTGCTGTTACGGTTCCGACGCTGCAAACTTCTGCCGAACGGCTGATTCATGTTGCCGATTTAGGGCTTTATGAGGCAAAATACCGAGGACGCGATCGAGCTATCTTGAAAACTTGGCGCTGAAGCCACCCCAGCCCTAAAGGGACGGGGGTTCAAAATGTGATGAAACGTAATCTAGCTAGGGGAAGAGTGGGGGAGTGGGGGAGCGGGGGAGCGGGGGAATAAATGTTTTCCCTCTTCCCTTTTCCCTTTTCCCTTTTCCCTTTTCCCTTTTCCCCAGTCCCTAGTCCCGACGCCCTAGTCCCGACGCCCTAGTCCTAACTTCAAAACTATGCGATCGCGTCCTTGGTTTTTTGCTTCGTAAAGTGCCTTGTCCGCATTGGTAATTAGTGTTGTTGGCACATCATCTGGAGTGGGAATTGCACTAGCAACTCCCAAACTGACCGTAACGCAGTTGTTTACTTGGGAGCAAGGGTGGGGCAATTGCAGTTGATGAACTCGATCGCGCATAGCCTGAGCCACTTTCAAAGCTCCATGAGCCTCCGTATTGGGCAAAATAGCGGCAAACTCTTCGCCTCCGTAACGAGCGACCAAATCCGCCGGACGCTTGGCTGCAAGCCTTGCCGCTAGTGCGATCTGTCGCAGGCAATCATCGCCAGATTGATGTCCGTAGCGATCGTTATAAAATTTGAAATAATCGACATCTAATAATATTAAAGATAAAGGCTGTTTTTCCCGTGCGCCCCGCTGCCATTCTTGAAATAAATATTCATCAAAACGACGCCGATTCGCAAGTTGGGTTAAGCCGTCTAAGTTGGCAAGGCGTTCTAATTCCAAATTCGCTTGTACAAGCGCAGCTTCTGCTTTTTTGCGCTGAATCATCGACCCCAATTGGCTGGCAACTGCCTTGACAAGAGAGAGAGATCGATCGTCAGGTTTTATTTCCTGTTTTTGCAGAAACACCAAAACTGCTAGTACTTCTGACTCGAATACAATAGGAATTGCTAAGGCACCTTTAATTCCTGTTGCTGAGGCGATTGCCGCACGATGAAAAACCTGATGGTTCTCGCACGAGATATTGGCAATCCATTCCCACTTTTGAGTTTGCCAAACCCTTCCCAGCAAACCCTCACCGGGACCAAAGCAAAACGTCTCGCTTTGGTGTTGAAATTTATCGAAATGGACATGGCTAACATCCCAACAGCGACGACATTCAAGTGTAGTTGCTTCTGCATTAGGCATCCAAGCTTCCCCAAAATCCCAACCGATAGTCTGACAAACGTTTGCCAAAATTACTTCTAATGCTTCTTCTACATCGGCAGCAGAGTTAATCGCTTGAGTTGTCGTCAATAAAAACTGCAACTGGGCATTTTGAGCTTGCAATTCTAACTGAAAATGACGCGAGCGCAATTGATTTTCAATCCGCGCCAAAACTTCGATCGCCTCAAATGGTTTTGTCACATAATCCACTCCACCCACCGTAAAAGCATTCACCTTATCTATGGCTGCATCCATAGCGCTGATAAAGATTACCGGGATATCCCGCGTTCGCCAATCCTCTTTGAGATGCCGACAAACTTCGTAACCGTCCATATCTGGCATTCTGATATCCAGAAGGATCAGATCGGGAGGACTTGAGAGTACAGATTTGAGAGCCAATTTGCCATTAGGAGCTACCCGCACTTTATAGCCTTGATTTGACAAAATTTGATTTAATAAAGTCAAATTTTCCGCTGTATCGTCTACAACTAAGATGTTCGCTTTGGACGGGAAAGACTGCCCCTGAGTCATAAGCTGCTTTAATATTAATTTTTCTGAGTGTGCGTTAGGCACTTAGTCTTCACCAGTTTTACCTATAGTAAAATTTTTTGCACCGTAAATCATCGGTACAAAGGGAGATATGACGCTGAGTTAACTCAGGCTACTCTATAATTTTATCTCCCCATTGATAAATTGTTTGATGTTTATTTCCTGCCTGTCAGAAAATAAGTCGTCATCTCGCCCTTACCTTTAATTTGTATCGTACCTCTTTCTTGAAAAAGAAATTTTGCTTTGAGGCGATCGTAAACTGCTGCTGTGACCTGCGTTTCACCTGGGACGCCCGTTGACTCCATACGAGAAGCGACGTTGACGGTATCTCCCCACAAATCGTAGATGAATTTGGTTAAACCGATTACCCCACCGACTACGGGGCCAATATTAATACCGATACGGAGGCGTAAATTTTCGCGTGTTTCGGTATTAAATTTGACAATAGCCGCGTGCATATCCAGTGCCATTTCCGCGATCGCCTCAACGCGATCGGCACCTGGAATTGGCACCCCGCCGACTACCATGTAAGCATCACCAATGGTTTTAATCTTTTCCAAACCGTGTTGTTTGGATAATTGGTCAAATTCGCTAAAAATCTGATTCAGGAGTTGTATAATCTCCGTAGGATTTTTTTGCGATGCCAAATTTGTAAATCCTACTAAATCCGCAAATAAAACGCTCGCATCAGCAAAGCTATCTGCAATCACCTGCTGATTTTGTTGCAAGCGATCGGCAACAGGCTTTGGCAATATATTCAATAGTAGCTTTTCTGTTTTCTCCTCAGCTATTTTGCGGGCAGTGATATCAGAAACTGTCCCTTCGTAGTAAAGTAACTTTTCCTTAGAATCTCGCACCGCACGCGCATTTTCCGAAATCCAAATAATTTTGCCATCCTTCCGGTAAACTTGCGCCTCAAATCCAAGTACAGCATGATTTTTTTCCATTTCCGCCAAAAAATCGTGGCGACGGCGAGGATCGACATAAAGCTGCTGTTCGATATTTTGCAAACTTGTCATTAACTCTTCCGCTGAATCATACCCATAAGTCCTTGCCAGCGCTAGATTAGCACTTAGGTAACGTCCGTTTGGTGTACTTTGATAGATACCCTCTACGGCATTTTCCACAATACTGCGATAGCGCTCTTGAGTAATTCGCAGGATTTCTTCAGTTTTTTTCCGCTGAATTAGAGAACCTAACTGAGCCGCCACAGCGGTAACCAAATCGATTACTCGTGCATTTTTAGGCGTAAACTTTTTGTTGTAAAAAACAATAATTGCTAATACTTCATTTTCTAGCAATATGGGAACACCAAATGCAGATGTTAAGCCCGCATCACGCATTTGCGAATCCAAAAAAAATAAATTTTTTGCAAATGAAATATCTTCGCTCCACTGCGGTTGCTTGTCAGCCCAAATTTTGCCTTGAAATCCAACGTTTGCAGCATAAGTAACCGTTGAACTTTGGTTCCTAAATTCTAAAAATTTGGGATCGTTACTGTACCAACCTTGACTGCATTCTAAAACGCTTCTATTTTCGCTGGGAATCCAAGCTTCTCCATAGTCCCATTGAATTGTTATGCAGACTAAATGCAAGACAGCTTGTAAAGCAGAGTGAATATCATTATGGCGATTAATTGCTTGAGTTGTTACCAGTAATAAACGAATTTCCAATTCTGTTTGTCGGCGTGCTTCCAGATGCTTTTGCAGTAGTTCATTCTGCTCTATCAGTTGCAGTTGAAGTTCGCGAAGGCGAAGTTGATTTTCGATCCGCGCTAAAACTTCTGAAGGCTCAAATGGCTTGGTAATATAGTCAACTCCACCGGCTCCGAAAGCTTTAACTTTATTAATGGCTTCGTCTAAAGCGCTGATAAAAATAACTGGAATATCGCGAGTTTGCTCAGACTCTTTGAGATTTTGGCAAACTTCATAACCATCCATTTCTGGCATATTGACATCGAGCAAAATCAGATCGGGGGGATTTGACTGAGAAGATTGTAGCGCCAGTTTGCCACTTGGAGAAACGCGCACTTTATATCCATGATTGGATAAAATTTGAGTTAATAACTTGATGTTTCCTGGTGTATCGTCTACAACCAAAATATTTGCTTTAGGTGCAAGACCTTGGGTTGCGCTCATAAGCTATGTTCTGTCTGGATTAAACTCAGTAATTGCTCGAATTGATATTGGTTAGCTAAAGTAAGTAAATACTGAGCCAACATTTGATTGTGTAGACGCAATTCTTCGATAATTATAGTTATTTGTTCCAAGTCTCCCTCAACGATCGCATGACGTAAAACAAGCAATAAATCACCAGGTAAAGTAGCGATATTTTCCGCATATATCCCTAGTATTTCTGTGGTATCAGACCTGCTTACAGCAGTAGTTTCCTCATAAATAAAATCCACCCCCAAATGTTTTTGAATAGCATCAAATATTTCGTGTTCTGGGAAAGGTTTGCGAATAAAATCATCGCAACCAGCCGCCAAAACAGCCGCTTTTTCTTCTGGCAAGGAACTGGCAGTAATGGCAATAATCGCAGTAGAACGATGATCGAGTGAGGATGAAGCAGCCACGGTAGAATTTAATTCATCGTTTAGCTTTGCGGCTTCAGCCTTTCTAATCTGTTTAGTTGCCTCGTACCCGTCCATCTCTGGCATTCGCATATCCATCCAGATTAAGTGAGGTTGCCAGCGCGACCAAATTTGTAACGCTTCATAGCCATTATGAGCCGATTGTAGTTCAAAGCCAAGGGGATGGAGCAGCTTAATCAAAAGCTGGCGGTTATAGGTATTATCATCAACTATGAGCATTCGATAGAGGGGTTGATTGGGGGCAAGGGCAATCACACCACGACTTTGGGGTTGATTCTCAGTTGCGATCGCCTTGACAGTGCCGGCTCGAATTTTAAACTTAAATGTTGTACCCACCCTTATATCCTTGTTTATTTCGCAGCGATCGGCACCCGGACTGAAAGCTTTCCCGCCACTGATAACCGTTATGTCACCTCCCATCAAACACACAAATTGGCAGCTGATAGTCAACCCTAACCCGGTTCCTTCCTGCACTTTTTGGCCCGATGCCGTTTGCACGAATGGTTTGAATAACTTTTCAAATTCGCTGGGGGCAATTCCCTCGCCTGTATCTGAAACTTCAAAGTTAATTGTTATATCAAATCCTCCATCATCGCCATCGTTGGTTTTTTCGCCCGTTCCTCTGCCGCCTTCAGCGCTAACTAATACTGACACGCTTCCTTGTCCGGTAAATTTAACAGCATTGCTCACCAAATTAATCAGCACTTGCCGCAATTTGAGTTCATCAGTACGGATATATTTGGGAACATCGGCAGCACAGTTAAACTGTAATTGTAAATTTTTTTCTCTGGCTTTCCACGAAAAAATATCTTCGACATCATCCAACAAGCGGTAGAGGTCGAACTCATTTTCATTCAGCGTTATGCGTCCGGCTTCAATCTTAGAGAGGTCTAACACTTGGTTGATTAAAGTCAGCAAATGTTCGCCGCTACGACGAATAATATTGAGATTTTCTTGTTGTTCTTCAGAGAGATTGGCGGCGCGGTTCATCAGTTTAGAAAAGCCGAGAATGGCGTTAAGGGGGGTTCGCAATTCGTGGCTCATGTTGGCGAGGAAGGTACTTTTAGCGCGGTTAGCGGCTTCGGCAGCTTCTTTTGCCAATCGCAATTCTTCTTCTGCTTGCTTGAGAGCGGTAATATCTGTAGCAGCGCCGATGACTCCCTGCACCTGACCGTTTGCTTCAATAAACGGACTGATGATGATTTGATACCAACGCAGTCCACCTTCAGGGGTTTTGATAGGTTGAGCCGGGATAATTTCGGTACGAAGGGTTGACATTACTTTGCGATTGATTGCCAGGAATTTTTCTAGTTCAAAATTCGGTTCTGAGGGTGATTTAAGAATATTGCTCCCCGCAGAATCATCAAATCGATCGCCTGCAAATTCATAATCGGTTTTACCCCTCATTTCTTCAATTGTTGAGCCGTACATTTCAGCAGCCCATCGGTTGACAATCAGGAAACGCAGTTGCCGATCTTTGACAAAGATAGCACTGGGAACTACATCGATTACCTGATACAGAAAAGCTCGCTGTGCTTCCAATTCTGCTTCGGCTTGTTTGCGGGCGGTGATATCGACTCCGATTCCCAGCACGCAAATATCATCTTTTCCGGGTAGGCGGATCGGAATTTTTTGCCACTGAAACCATTTTTCTTCGTTAGTATAATTGACAACTTTTTCCTCACCAATAAACAATGGCTGACCCATTTCAATGACATATAGGTTTTCTTGTATAAAAAGCTCAACAAGCTCTGAAGAATAACAGAAGTCTGAATCTTTTTTACCGATCAGTTCTTCTGGAGTTTTGTTGTAGAAACAATGGGCACCAGCTTTGTTAACCAGCAAAAAGTGTCCTTCTCTATCTTTGACAAAGATGGTGTTCGGGTCGTTATCGATGACTGTTCGCAGGAACTCTTCTTGCTGTTTGATTTGTACTTCGGCTTGTTTGCGATCGCTAATATCCTGCACCGCTCCCAGAATTTGCGTCGGTACACCATTCTCATCTCTAGAGAAGACAACTTCTCGCGTACAAAGCCAACGCCAATCGCCATTTTTGTGTTGGAATCGATATTCAGTGGTCAGCACTTCATTGTCATTAAGATTGATAAATCGATCCGGCATTTCGTAGCACAGGTGTCGATCTTCTGGATGAAAACAATTAACAAACCATTCCGGATCTGCTTGGTAAATTTCTTCTGGTGAGTAGCCTAAAATGCTCGTACACTGTTGGTTCAAATAGATACTCGTCTTCTGTTTGACATCGAAGAGGTACAAAATCTGCGGTGTTGCATTGGCAACCTTTTGCAGAAAATATTGGCTATCGCGTAATGCTTGTTCTATCTCTTTACGATCGCTAATATCTAATATCACGCCATGCCAAACTTTAGATCCGTCTTCGCGATATTCAGGTTGAGCTTGGACACGCAGCCATCTTTGTTTTCCAGAAGGAGCAATATTGCGCCATTCCGAACTCAAAGAAGTCATGTTTTCGATGGCGCGAACAACTGCTTCTTCATGCTTGGCTCGGTCATCGGGGGAAATTTGGTTTAATAGGGTATTTTCATCCGCTAAAACTTCTTCTGGAGCGAGTTCAAACATTTCTTGGCAACCTTCGCTGATATATTCAAACTTTGCCGCACCATCCGGATAATATCCATACGAGTAAAGAGTTCCCGGTATGCTTGCAGTCAGGTGTTTGAGTCGAGCTTCGCTTAGCCGTCGCGCTTCTTCTGCATACTTGCGATCGCTAATATCTTCCTGGACGGCGACGAGAATTGTGCCATACTCAGGATGTTCAAATTTGGACGTAGTTGCCCGACACCAGAAGGGTGTACCGTCTTTCCTAACATTATAAACTTCATAGGAATATTCGCCATAAGTCAGGATATTGTGGGCAATTTCTGCGTGAATGGCTTCAGCATCAATGGTTTCATCTTGGTAGTTAACTATGGCAACATTCTTGCCATTTAGTTCACCCGAATCGTAGCCAAACATCCGTTCAAATTTGGGATTGGCATAGACAATGATGTTATCGCTGATTCTCACCAAACAAATGCCTTCTGCCACATTTTTGACGATGATGTCTTGCAGTTCCAGTTGCTTCTGTGCTTGCTTTAATTCAGTTAAGTTACGGACGCTGACCACTACACCTGAAACTGTGCGATCGGCCTCAAAATAAGGAGAGTAAGTGACGCTAATAAATCTGCGTCCCTCTGTATGCTTATCAAACCACATTTCGTATTGTACTGTCTCTCCTATTAAACAACGTTCGTGACTCGTCTGGATTTGTCTTTCAAATATCTCTTTGCCTACAATTTCTATAACTTTGTGTCCGACAACTTCGTCATAGCGCTTCTGATGATAGTTCAGGTATGCTTGGTTGACGATTTGATAGGTGTAGTCAGGGCTGACCAAACAAATCCCATCACTTGTTGTTGAAACTATCCGTTCGTACTTTCGCAGTTGTTCCTCAGCTCGTTTGCGATCGCTAATATCTCGTCCTTCGGGAATCAACAGCGTTACTCTTCCGGTTTCATCTACGATCGGACGTAGGGAAAAATCGATCGTCATAATTCGCTCATCTTTTCCCCAAACATCAACTTCGTAGCGAACAAATACACCTTGAGCCGCTTGAGAAATGGCTGCTTTTAATTGTGCTTGAGTTTCCGGAGAAATTGTCCACCATTTCCCTTCCCAAAATGGCTTACCGACCACTTCATCTCGATTGATTCCCGCAAAATCCAGTGCGGTTTGATTGCTTTCTAAAACAATACCATCGGGTTGGAGCAATCCTACAAACTGAAAGGCTCGATCGAAGATAGCGCGAAATCTTTGTTCGCTTTCTTTCAAGGCTTGTTCCATTCGTTTGCGATCGCTCGCATCGCGGTGAGTTCCTGCCATCCGCAACGGCTTGCCATTTTCATCGCGAGCCACTACCTTACCGTAGTCTGCCACCCATTTCCATTCACCCGACTTAGTGCGGAGCCGATAGTCAAAAGCGTAGAGAACCGAACTGTCTTTGAAATGAGCTTCTACGATCTCTTTCACCCAAACCATATCATCTGGATGTGTCAGATAATTCCAGGTACTCACTTCCTGTGGAAGTTCATTTGCTTCATAACCCAGCATCTCCATGTAACGGGGACTGTAATACACTTCATTTGTCACCAAATTCCAATCCCACAGCCCATCGCCGGAGCCTTCCAGCGCCAATTGCAAACGCTCCTCGCTTTGTTTGAGCGCTTCTTCTATTCGCTTGCGATCGGTAATATCTCTTCCTACCGCTTGCAATTCTACAAGCTCACCGTTGTCATCAAATATGCCTCGCTCGCTCCAGTGCGTCCAACGTATTTCTCCACGAGCAATCACCCGATTTTCCATAGTGACGACGGGATTTTCCACGCTAATGAAATTGCGGAGAGAAGCTACATACTCGGAGTCTTCTTCGTGGATACTAGGTTCGTACCGATACCCGACTATTTCTGACCGCTTGTGTCCGAAAAATCTACAGAACGCTTCATTAGCAAAGGTAAGAGTACCGTCTGGTAAAAACCGCACAATCAGTTCTGTTTGATCTTCGATGATGGCAAGATAACGTGCTTCGCTTTCTCGTAATGCCGCTTCTGCTTGATAGCGATCGCTGAGATCGCGAGCGCAGGCAAAGTTATATTCTTTACCGTTAAACTCCAAATAGTGGAGCGAGACTTCCATCGGGATAGTTGTGCCGTTTTTGCGCCAATGTTGCGAGGTAAAAGTCATTGTTTTTTGCTCTTTGAGCGCTTGCCAATGCTCTGGCCACTTATCGATCGGAAAATTGGGATCGTTATCCCAGACGTACATTGATAGAAACTCTTCGCGGGTGTATCCCAGTTGTTTGGAAGATGCTTCGTTCGTCCGCAAAATCTTCCCGTGGCGATCGATCAAAGCGATGCCGAGAACTGAGCGTTCTATACAAAAATCTGCCAGTTGCAGCTGTTCTTCGATCTCCTTGCGATCGGTGATATCCTCAAATAGATACATCCGTCCGAAGTAGCGATCGCTCTCATCGCGAATTTGGCTGGAAAAGCGGCGGATAATCCTACCATCTTGAAAAATAATCTCGTCTTCAACAACATCTCGATTTGCCACATTTTGCAGTAGTTCGCAAGATTCAGCAAATGCGGTCGCATCCTTAATTAAAGACACACAGTCAGGAATCAGATCTTTGTTCTTCAGTTGACCGCACTGCATTTGTGTTTCCAGATGTTCGATTCCCCAAATTTCGCAGAAGCGGTGGTTGAAGTAGAGAATACTATCGGTGCGGTTATCGACTACATAAAAAGCTAGCGGTGAAGCATTAGCCATTGAGCGCAGCAAAGTTTCTTTCCACCGTAATTCCTCTTCTGCTTGTTTGCGATCGGTAATATCGGAAAACGAAGCTACAACTGCATAAGGAAGAACTTCACCAGTTTTTCGCAGAGGTTGAGAATTAATGGAAATCCAGGTTAAGCGATCGTTTGGCTTGCGGATACCCATCACCACATTTGAGCAAGGTTTGCCAGTTCGCAGGGTTACCATTGCCGGATGTTCCTCACCTGGAAAAGGCGAACCGTCCTCGCGAATCGCTTGCCAACGCGGATCGATCGAACTCCGCCCCATCATTTGCTTGCGGGACAAGCCGAGAATTCGTTTGGCACTAGCGTTACAGGTGTGGATAACACCGCTCCTATCTTGCAAGACAATACCTTCTGCCATTGCTGTCACCACTGTGCGATAGCGTTCCTCGCTTTCCTGCAAGGCGGCTGTAAAACGTTTGCGTTCTGTGATATCTCGCACGATACAAACTATTTCATCCGCACCGCTTTTGACAATGCGTGCTTCGTAGCTGTGTATCCGGTCAGCTTTTTGCAGGTCATGCTCGTAGATTTGTAGCTTTCCGGTGGCAACTGCTGCTTGGAAACGTTCTAGTAGGTCGGCTTTGATTTGTTCGGGAATGGGTAAATCTTTTAAGTTTCCGCCTATGAGACTTTGGCGAGGTAAAAGCATCGTGCTTTTGTCTCCCGCTACGTCTAGATAAGTGCCATCTATCCGTTGCCGAAACATCACATCGGGCATAGCGCTCAACAGTGCCTCCATTCTTTGTTCGCTTTGCCGCAATGCCGCTTCTGTTTGTTTGAGTTCGGTAATATCGGTGGAAATACCGCAGATGCCGTAGATGCTACCGTCTTCACTTTTCAAGGGAACTTTTATAGATAAATAGTAACGATATTCTCCGTTGTTAAGCTCGCCCACTTCTTCAAAACGATGGACAACACCGCTCTCAATCACCTTTCTGTCATTTTGTCTGAGGGATGAAGCTGTCTGTTTTGAGAATAATTTGAAATCGTTGCTACCGATAATTTCGGCTTCGGTAAAGCCAAATACTTCTTCGATTAAATGATTGATATATATATAGTTGCCCTGCAAATCTTTGATGTAAATGCAGGCACCAACGTTATCTAAGATAGCTGATAGTTTGGCTTCGCTTTTCCGTAATTGGGCTTCTATTTGCTTGCGCTCGGCAATTTCTTGTTCTAACTGGGCATTAGTTCGGGCTAGTTCCGCTGTCCGATCCTGTACTTGGGCTGACAGAATTCGGTTGTAATTTGCGAGGATTTCTTCTGCTTGTTTGCGATCGGTAATATCGCGCACCATAATCAGCGCTTCTTCTTCGCCAGCAGGGGAAATGCGGACTTCTTCGTAGCTAATTTTGCCGTATTTGACAACTTGATGCTCGTAAACCTGCAATGTCCCTGTTACCAGCGCTCGTTCGATCGCTTGTAACTGGATTTGCAACAATTCCGGCGGCAGCAGTTCGGAAAGGTGCTGTTCGATCGGAAGGAAGGTTTGTGCTGGCGGATCTTTGGGCGGCAAACAGCTAGTACAGGAGCCATCTGGCTTGACTCGCAGCATCAAATCTGGTATTGCTGCTAGGATAGCCCGGTTTCTGGCTTCGCTTTCTTGGACAGCAACTTCTGCTAGTTTGCGATCGCTAATTTCATTTTTCAATTCCTGATTGGCTTTTTCCAGTTGTGCGGTGCGTTCCCTGACTCTGATTTCTAACTCGTCGCGAGCTTGTTTGAGGGCGGCTTCTGCTAGGATGCGATCGGCTATTTCCCCCTCCAGTTTGAGGTTGAGAACCTCCAGTTTTGCTGCCGAAGGTAAAGCGAGTGCCTTTGGCATCAAGTTCGCTACCTGTATCGCTGTGTAGGCTGACACTAATGCGGTGAAGGCTTTGATCGCACCACTCAGCCAATAGGTGGGATGCCAAAGCGTCCAAATTTCCATCAGGTGAGTTGTACCGCAAGCGACGATAAATGCCCCACACAGCAGAAATACCCAATTGAAGGGCAAATCTTGCCGTTTGCGAACAAAATAAAGCAGCGTAATGGGAATTGAGTAATAAGCTACCGCGATCGCTAAGTCTGATGCGATATGGAGTCCCACCAATCCAGGCTTCCACAGGTAGCAATGACCGTGCGGGATAAATCCTCCATCAGTAAAAATATGTCCCCAGAACTCTAGCATAATTAAGATTTTGTTTAGTTTTGTGCTTGGTTGGTTGTCGATCGAAGTGGCAATTAATTACCAATTTATCCCAACTGCTCGCGTTGCTTTACTTACGCGGCTTAGCAGCACCCTCTTTCATATCTTATGCCAGCATTTTTATATCCCCTCCCTTTACAAAAGATATATGAAAATCTTTTCAGATGTAAACTGTTTGGAGATAAATTTTTGATGGTGCGTTAGGCGTACCTTAACGCACCCTACTAAGCTAGTTAATTAAATTTCCAACAAACCGGGTGGCGGCGTAATTTCAATTCGTTTATTTTCCAGGTCTACCACAGGTACGATCGCTTTCACAAACGGAATCAAAATTTGTTTGTTATTCTTCTCGTTCGCGGATTTAACCATCAACAAATCGTGACCTGCTGTAGTAATATCTTCTACAACACCAACCTTTTCACTTGTTAATTGGTTAAATACTTCCAAGCCAATTAAGTCTAAAACGTGAAATTCGTCTGCTTCTAAGTTTGGTCGATCGCTTGCTTTTACCATCAACTTGCAGCCGCGCAACTCTTCGGCTTGCGTGCGATCGTTTATGTCGGCGAATTTTACCACATATATGCCCTTGTTGGGAATATACCGACCCGATAATAATTTTATCGGTTCCGGTTCTGCGGCGTGCGATCGCAACAACCAACGCTGTCCTCGTTTCTCAAACCTTTCCGGAAAATCCGAGTCCGGATAAACGCGCACCTCGCCGTTTAAACCTTGCGCGGCAACAATTTCACCTATTTCTATCCATTCAGAACTATTCATGGAATATCCTCTATTTGTGGTTTAGTTATATCATTCAATATTCCATTCACAAGCTGATATTTATCAGTCGGTGATTCACCTAAGCATTTTGAACACCACTTGAATAAAGTTCTAAGTGATGCACAAGTATCGGGACGTGACAAAACATATTCAACATTGAGATTTTCGATGATTTTTCCACCATGTTCTTTCTTGTCGAAATCGCTGTACTCTTTTTTAATTTCACTATACGGATTGCGGATAGTCTCTACATCTCCCGGATAATCTGCGAACGAGGTTCCTAATACTAAATTAACCGCCTCAGCGTGAGCTAGGTAATAAGCTTCCAGCATATTGACTAAGAAATGTACAGAAGCACGATGTCTTTGTTCTGGCGGAAGAGAGTCAAGAATTTCTCGGTATCGATCGAAAACCTCTTGTGGCTGCTCGTGATTGTGATACTCCAAATCATCTACAAGTATTACATAGGTATTTGCTTCATTGAGATGCTTTCTGGCTGGTAATGCAATCTGTTCAATGTGTTTTGTAGAAATAGCTTTGTTAGTCCCAGTCACGGTTAGTTTTGACTTTCGTTTTTCCGAAGTTATCCGTCCAAGCTGAGGAATACGGCTCAACACTTTAAAAGTGCAATAACCAGACTCCATCAGCGCTCTAAATAACTTAGGAAGGTGCAGTTCTTCAGTCTCTCCTGTGACAAGCAATCCGAACTTCAAATAACGATATTGCTGAGGCTCGTTATTATCTTGACTCTTCATTCAGCTTCTTCCTCAAACGGAGACTTACTTTGAGGTGCAATCATCTCAGCCATGTAGAGAGAACCAGTGGCATATTCTTCCAGTAAATCTTGGATACCTTCAATCTCGCTGACTCGTTTCATTACTGTTCGTCCCATCTCGTCAACTTCCGCAGCCAATATATTCTCTGGCTCAAATTGACTAATAAGTACCGGAGAGTGAGTGGCAATAAATACCTGCTTATTCCATCTTTCAGTAGCGAGTTTGACGGCTTTCCCAAAAACTGCTAATGACCAAGGATGAAGCGATATTTCAGGCTCGTCAAACAATATTAGTGAATAGCGGTCTTTGCCTTCCGAAAATAAAGCTGTGAGATTGATCAGCATCTGAAGATGTCCATCTGATACTCCTGATGCTCGGATTGGTTTGCGCCGTCTTTTATCTATAAAGTTTGCATAAACTGTGTATCGACCAGTTTGTTCAAAAAACAAATCGTCGAAAGATGGGAAGCTTTGTCGCATAAAATCAATTATTGTGTCATATCGATCGTCAATGACTCGTCTATCGTGTAAGTTTCTCAATACTGACCACAAGTTTTCACAACGATCCTGTAACCGCTCTCCAAAATCAGATTCCGAGCCAAATCGTTTGATTTTGAATAATGAAGCAGATCTTGATTGATAGGAACGCAGGCGACGAAGTAAATTGTCTATATCGGAAGCGGCAGAATCACTATCTTCCAAACCTACATATCTGGTTAAGGCTAGTTTTTCCGGATCTCTGAGAACAGAGACTTCTAATTGTTCAGATTTTAAGTGATAAAAGGAAGACTTGTCACTGCCTATTTTTCTGTCAATTACGTAGGTATCGCGGTGCTTAGATTGTAATCTTTCTCCAACAAAAGGTTCTATTCTGCCTGAAGAATATCCAAAGGATACTTCGTATTTAGCCGATTCAGTTTGAATTGCGATCGATATATTTTCGCCTTCATCCGAGCCATCCCAAAGAAGACCGATGCCATGATCTCTTTCGGAGGATGCTAAATCAACTCCGCGAATGGCGCAGTCTCGCACAAACCATATTGTATCCAGAAAGGTTGATTTTCCGGCTCCATTAGGCCCGAATAAAACGTTTAGAGATTCGGTAGCAATATCTACATCCGCAAGCGAACGGAAATTCTTGATTTGCAAACGAGTTAATTGATTTGGCATAGCTACGCCTGTCATTCTTTTTCCTATTAAGCACTCACAACTGAATATACTTCCTGCACCACCTTCGCCAAACGCTGCATTCCAACTTCAATATCCTCGTCGGTAGCAGTCAGACTGATGCGGATACACTCATTTTTATGTTGCCAATCTTCACGCAAACCGGGGAAGAAAGAACTACCCGGTACAACAATTACACCCACCTTTTTCAACTGTTGATATAATTCCCAGTCGGTCATCGGTAAATTTTCTAACCACAACCACGCAAAAATTGCGCCTTCACCGCGATGGAGAAACCAGGGCAAATCTTTGGGCATTGCTTGCTCTAGTGTATTTTCTACTACATCGAATTTTTTCTGGTAGTAGGGGCGAATGACTGTTTCGGAGATGTTGGCTAGCATTCCAGAGGCGATCGCACGGGTGGCGATCGCTTGCCCGTACCGAGATGAATGGATACACATATTAGTTTGGAACGACTCAACCACCTGGATGGCGCTTTCGGAACCGATCGCAATTCCAATCCGTTCTCCCGGTAAGCCAGCCTTGGATAAGCTCATACAGTGGATGATATTATCCCCAAATATCGGTGTCATTTCCGTAAAGTTCAAGGCCGGGAAGGGAGGCCCATACGCAGAATCAATTAATACAGGTACATCGTAATTTGCCGCCAAATCTGCGATTTTGCGTACTTCTTCATCGGTAAGGACGTTGCCCGTAGGATTGCAGGGACGGGAGAATAAAACGCAACCCGTACTTTCGTTAACTTCCAGTTGGCTAAAATCCGGGCGGTATTTGAAGCGATGGGCAGCCGCATCGATATCCAGTGTTGGTTTATACGCTAATAACGCCTGCGGCACTAAAGTCACGCCGCCATAACCGGTGTAATCTGGACTCAGGGGCAGAACGATTTGCTTTAATTCTCCAGTTGTGGTGTATCCGCCAAAAGCATTCGCGGCGTAGAAATAGAGACTTTGACTGCCAGGGGTAATCAGGATGTTGCGATTGGTGAGATTTAACCCATAGCGACGATTGAAATCGGTAGCTATTGCCTCAATTAACGGTTCGTAGCCTTGAGAATCACCGTAGCGGCAAACAACTTTACCGTATTCTGAACTATCTAGCAATTCTTTGGTGCAATCCCGCCACAGTTGTTCGACTTCCGGCAAAATGACGGGATTTCCAGGACTGAGATTGATGAACTCCTGCCCAGCACCTGCTTGTAAAGTTTCTTTGATATCTTTCATAATTGCCCGCACGCCGGTGAGGTGGGACATTCGATCGCCAAATTGAGTCAGGGCAGGGTTCATAGGAGCGGGGGAGTGGGGGAGTGGGGGAGTAGGGGAGGGGGAGAGTAGAGTAATTTCTTGACTCAAAACTCAACACCTTCTCATTCAAAGCCTCTTTTATCGATGCTAATCGATTAGTTTGGCAAAGTACATATGGACGAGAAACCGGGTTGCTTGCGGATCTCTAAACGTGAAAGCCTGGATTTTTCGTAAAGAAACGCGGTTTATCAAGTATCTCGCGTGCGGGCAAAAGTTTACAAAGCGATAAACTTTTTTAAGATTGGCTCGATCGAAATTGACTCAAAATAATAACCAAAAGGGTATAAAAAGAAACATTGCCTTGCTTTCTTTTCTTAGCTTAAACCAAAAGAAGCCCCACGTCCACTCACGAAGTGAGGCGTGGGATGAATTTTGGGGCTATGACGAATTGACCTCCGACTTATGTTAATCGTAAATTAACGCGGAAGTGAGGTCGATGAGGAATTGCCAAATTCTTTTGGTTGGGGTAAAGAGTCTATCAGTTCTTCTACTACTTGAGTCATCGTTTTATCTGACTGTACTGCATATAATTGCAACTTATTAAAACGACGTTCTGACATCCTTAATCTTAATTGTTTATTTTTCATTTTGGATACACAATGGTTACATATAAATGTTATAATGTATTTCAGATAAAAACAAGGAGGTGATTTAAAGTGTTGAAGGCAATTAAGGTCAGACTATATCCGACAACTGGCTAAAAAACTTGTAGCGAAGGTTCACGAACGTATATCACATTCCCGCCAAGATTTTTTACATAAGGTCAGTAAAAAATTGGTTGATGATAGCCAAGTCATTGCTGTTGAAAATCTCAATGTAAAGGGATTGGTACGGAACCGTAAGCTGTCTAAATCTATTTCGGACGCTGGATGGGGAATGTTTGTCAATTTCTTGGATTATAAGTTGAAGCGTCAGGATGGAAAGCTCATAGAAATTGACAGATTTTTCCCTAGTTCTAAGATGTGTTCAAATTGCGGTCACGTTGTTGATAAGTTAACACTTGATATACGTGAATGGGACTGCCCAAAGTGTTTAACTCATCATCACAGAGATTCTAATGCAGCACTGAACATAAGGAATGAAGGCATCCGAATTCTAAACTCTCCTGCTTGTCAGGAAGCCACTGCCGGAGGGAACCGCTCAACGAAACTTACTCAAACCTACTCAAAGGCGGAAAGTCCAGTCATTCGTAGTGGGTCAAGCACCACAGGGTTAAACGGCAAACCCTTTATTC
>NZ_JACJPW010000126.1 GCF_014696265.1 Aerosakkonema funiforme FACHB-1375
ATGCGGATGCAATATACCCGACGACTCAAGTCTGTTGTCATTTTCTGGATGACGTCGCGGCGAATATTGCTGATTCTGGCATGAATTTTGGCTTGTTTTAGGTAGCATCCGAAATTATGTCACGGAATGTCCGGAAATGTCCAGTTTAACTCCTACTAGAAGATTACTCCTACACTTCCTACCAGCAGCAGCAGATGGTGATGAAACTCTTGGGAAAGAACACCTCGCCGGAAATTGCCGCCGCCTTTTGGCAACACCGCGATCGCTTGCTCAAATCTGGCAAATTACCCGGACAAACTCTCACCGCGACTTTGTTGTTCTCCGATATCAAAGATTTCAGCACGATCGCCGAACAAATGTCGCCCACCGTTTTGCTGGAATGGCTCAATGAATATTTCAGCGCGATCGCCCAAGAAGTGCAAGTTCATCACGGCATCATCAATAAATTTACTGGCGATGGCATCATGGCGGTGTTTGGTGTACCCATATGTCGCACCACACTAGAAGAAATAGCTCAGGACGCTTACTCAGCTGTAGCTTGCGCCCTCGCAATGGGCGATCGTCTCCAAGAACTCAACTCCCAGCTGCTTCGTCGCGGCTTACCCACAATTCAAATGCGAGTCGGTATTTTTACAGGCCCAGTCGTGGCCGGTAGTTTGGGGGGCAAAGACCGCTTAGAATACGGCATCATCGGCGATAGCGTCAATATTGCCTCCCGTTTGGAAAGTTGCTGCAAGGATCTTCAACCTTGCAACTGCCGCGTACTAATTGCCCGCGAAACTTTCGTTTACATCGACGGCAAATTTCAAGTCGAATATTGGGGGCCGATCGATTTGAAAGGCCGACGGCAAAGCGTGGAGATCTATCGCGTCGTTAGTAAGAAGGTAGAAAAACAACCACAATCGGAAAAAACTTAACAATTTGTATTATTAGAAGATGTATATGCCAGCGATAAACAACTTTTCTGTAACAGCTTGTAAAAGACTTGCTAAAGAAGCCACGCACTCGTTCTATCTTGAGAGATAGATTGAAAATGCCCGATCTCCGCTTAATCAAACACCAAAAAAATCTGATAGATTCCGATCTCAAGCAGACAAACCGATGATAGAAAAAATATTGCTAGCCGACTCCGGAACGGGTCATACTGAAGAAATGCTCAAGGCGTTGATGGAAATTCCTTCCCTCAAACCCGCCTCTGTAACCGTTTTGCACGTCGTTTCTCCCCAAGTAACCTCCGATGGCATGACCGCCAAGTGGGAAGAAGGCGGCAAAATTCTCGCCACTGCCATTCAGAGCTTGCAATTAGATCCCAATCACGTCAACGCCATGTTGCGACAAGGCGACCCCAAGAGTATAGTTTGCGAGGTTGCCGATGAAATCGACGCTGATTTGATTATTATGGGTTCTCGCGGACTCAAGCGTCTAGAGTCAATTCTGGAAAACTCCGTCAGTCAGTATGTTTTTCAGCTCTCCGCTCGCCCCATGCTGTTGGTCAAAGACGATATCTACGTCAAAAAAATCTCCAAAATCATGGTGGCAATGGATGGGTCCGAAGCCTCTAAAGAAACATTGAAGCTGGCTCTGTCTCTTTTACGGGATATCAAAGGCGGTCAGCTGATTCTAGTTCGCATCAACCCGAAAGTAGAAAGCAGCAGCCCCGAAACTAATCCCGTTCTAGCACCGGCAGTCGCAGAAGCCAAAAAAATGGGCGTTGCCTATCGCTGCATTATCGGCACTGGCAAGCCTGGTGAAGAAATTTGTCGCATTGCCGAGGAAGTCGGCACAGACCTGCTAATGCTAGGATCTCCCGATCGTCGTCCTTCGATCGCCAAAGGTCTCCCAGACTTAGACCGACTGTTGGGCACTTCTCTCTCAGACTACGTGCGAGTTTACGCCAACTGTCCCGTATTGTTGGCACGCACTGTCGGTTAAGTTTTGAGTTTTGAGTTTTGAGTTAAATAAACTTGATTCAAAACTCAAAACTCTCTTTATTGACGGATTTTTGCTCAGCGCTGCATTAATCAGCTTTTTTACCGCTTTCGCGGGTAGTGGTTTGAATGTACAGAATTAGTAAAAACACACTTGGTACAAGCACAAACAGGATGCTTGCCAGAAACCCTAAATCATTAACCTGCATAAAGCCCAGCCTTGATTTCACAGCAATTTTACATCACTAGGATACCACTAGAACGTCATACCGAATCCGCTGCTATTACCTGTTTATTCCAAGGAGGGAGCGGGGGAGTGGGGGAGTGGGGGAGATCGATAAGAACATTGAGCCCGAAAAAGAAGGTAGCAGACTCAAATTTATTGTCAGTCCAGTATTGGCTCATTGGAGCTAAAAACTAGGTTTCTTAAGGATGAGAATAACCTCGTTTTTGTAAGTACTGGACTGGCGCTCTAGAAATACCTGACGAGCAGCACAAAGCGCTCAAAACAAACAACCTACTTAACGTTTGGACGGCTTCGTAACCACGCTAACTGGGCCATTTACGATCGTTTGACAGGCCAGACGGCAATTTTGGCCCCTGTTCTTCAGTTTCCGATTTTCCACCTCAGTACGCGGCGAAAGGTTTTCCATACCTTCAGCAATCTCGACAACGCAGGTACCGCATTGACCGTAACCCCCACAATTCATGGCTTTTCCCATGAAAGTGTAAAGGTCGATCTTATTTTCCAGCATTTTCTGTCTTAAATTAGCACCGCTGGCTACAACTATTTCTGTATTTTCCTTGACAAATTTGATATTACCCATTAAAGATGCCTTCTGCGTCAAAGTCTCCATAACCGCAAGCCCTTCATAGCTATCATTTTATTTTACTTAAATTTACCTTATTTTAAGAAATATTACAAATTATGTCGCTGCTATGACAAAACTGGCCTGACGTGCTACCAGTCAGGCGGTCAATTGAGCCGAAATTCTAAGTTAGCGAGAAACAGCAGGAGCGCTGCTAGAAAGGTTGCTAATAGACCGTTGCAGATTTGCCAGTGCCCGATTGTAGTCGATAATAGCTCGTACCCGGTTACCTTCCGCCCGCGTTAATTCAGTTTCGGCATCGATCACCTCAGTTTGAGTGCCCACACCTGCCTGAAAGCGCAAACGAGCCAGACGGAGAGCTTCCCTCGCTTGATCCAAGGCGACATTAGAGGTTTGAATATTTTCCAAGTTCGATTGCAACTGGTAATAAGATTGTTCCACCTGCAAGCGGATTTGATTGCGGGTATCGGCAAAGCGAGTTTCGGCGATCTCTTTGTCAGCTTGTCGCTGAGCAGCTCTAGCTTGTGCAGATCCGCCATCAAACAAACTCCAGCGCAGCCTTGCTCCTATAGAGTAGCCATCGGCAATTCCAAGACCGTCGTTAAATACATCTAAAACATTGTAATTGGCGAATAAATTGAGCTGAGGTTTGCGGGCAGCCAGCTCGGCGCGTCGCAACTCTTCGTTGATATTTCTTTGGGCTAACTGCTGTTGCAATTCCGCACGGTTCTGAAAAGCTTGTATGATGCTTTGCTCCAGCGTTAAATCCCACAAACCTGCAATTTCCACCGGATCGGCAGCAGAAAGATTCACAGACTGGGGCAGACTTAATAACTGCGCCAGAACGCGACGATTGATTTGCTGTTGAGAGCGATCGCGAATCAAATTTTGGTTTTCATTAGCCAGCTGAACTTGGGCACGCAGGACATCAAATCGAGTTCCCAATCCAGCCCGCTCCAGTAGTTGGGCATCCCGCAAACTCTGCTGGGCGTTCTCCACAGCCGCCTGGGAAATGCGGACTTGTTGGTCGGATTGTTGCAAATCGTAATAAGCACTCGTGATGTCCAGACGAGTTTGTTCGCTCAAACGCTCGACTTCCAGCTGGCTGTTCCGCACCTGTTCTTCCGCTGCCCGAATTTGGGCAGCGCGACGACCGCCGGTGAACAGATCGTAACTCAATCCCAACGTTCCGTTAATGCTAAACGAGCCTTCTTCTATTTGATCTACCCCTTGCCGATTTGCTCGCTCAATACTCAATTCGCTCTGAGTCGATCGTCCACCAGCAGCATCCACTTGCAGATCCGCCGTAGGATATAAAGCCGCCTGCGCCTCTCGCAGCGCCGCCCGCGTCCGTTCCAGCTCAAGCAACGCGATCTGAAGCTGTCGATTGTTACGCCGCGCCAGTTCCAAAACTTGTTGCAGCGTCAGGGGCTGCGTCACCTCTATATTCACTTCTTCCGGTCGAGTCGGAAACTGTAAAGGATTGGGATTGGGTTGGAGATTGCTGGGGACTAAAGTTTCCGGGACGCGATTTTGAGCGATTAATCGGTTTTTGTCGGCAGTATTATAGCGATCGTTTGACATTTCAATGTGCAAATCCGCCCCTAATGACGCATTATTAGCATTATCTTGATTTTTGACGATGTGCTGCTCTACCCCAGTTTGACGGCTGGGTAAACGATTCTGAGTCAGCACACCGTTATCGTGGGATGTCGAGACATGGCACGCAGCGTCCCGACACAACTCATTGTTTAGAGCAAAACTAGGCGTACTGCTACCGAGAATCGTTGTCAACTCTGCTAACGCAGCACTCACACTCACAACCACAAAATGACGAAATTTTGGCATATATTTTGGAATCGTTTGCTGCCTAGATGGCTGATAATTTGTGCAAACTAGGGCGTCGGGAAGAGGGAAGGAAGTCAAAAGTCAAAATTTAAAAGTCAAAAATAAGAGCAAAAAGGAGAAATATCGATCTATATGGCGTTAAAACGAAAATTGGCTATTTAAATCCAATAAATTCCTAGTTTTGACTTTTGACTTTTGACTTTTGACTTTCCTATTCCCGACGCCCTTTCATCAGCCGAGCTTGAGCCGAAGTAGCGATGACGTAAAACACCGGCACTATGTAAAGGCTCAAGAAGGTAGAAATTAGCATACCCCCTAAGACGGTCATTCCCAAAGAAACCCGGCTGGCAGCACCGGCACCGGTAGCGATAGCCAGCGGAATTAAGCCAAAAATAGTGGAAAATGCCGTCATCAGTATAGGACGAAACCGCACCAAACCAGCCTCAATAGCAGCTTTGGCGATCGGCAAATTCTGCTCTTGGCGCAATTGGTTGGCGAATTCGACGATCAAAATCGAGTTTTTCGTCACCAAACCGATCAGCATAATCAAACCAATTTGGCTGTACACATTTAAATCCAAACCCCGCAGCAACAAAGCCCCAAAAGCACCCAACAGGGACAGGGGTACAGCTAACAGAATCACTAAAGGGTCGATATAACTTTCAAACTGGGCAGCCAAAACCAGGAAAATAAATGCTAAAGCCAGACCGAAAATATAAATTGTCGATTGACCGGCTTCTTTAAACTCCAGCGACTCACCCGACAAAGTAGTGCGGATATCAGTCGGTAGTTGCTGCTGCGCCAGATTCTGCAAAGCATCGAGAGCCTGACCCAAACTTTGACCCGGAGCGGGACTACCAGAAATAGTAGCAGCTCGCGATCGATTAAAGTGATTGATTTGAGGAGGCGTCGTTGAAGGAGTCACCTTCACCAAGTTAGTCAGCGGAATCATTTGTCCGGGCTGGGAACGCACATAAAACTCGCGAATATTCTCAGGAGAAGCGCGGAAGCGATCGTCTGCTTGCACCACAACCTCATAGCGCCGATTCTCCCGGTTAAAGCTGGTAATTTCTTGTCCGCCCAAGAGAATTTGCAGCGTGCGGGAAATATCTCGCACCGACACACCCAAATTAGCAGCTTGCTCCCGGTTAATCGTCAGAATCAACTCTGGTTGATTGAGTCTTAAATCCGTATCCACGTTCACCAGTTGGGGCAGCTGTCGCGCTTTTTGAGCTAACTTATCCGCTTCTTGTGCCAGCGTTTCTAAATTATTCCCTTGCAACACAAATTGCACCGGCTGACTGAATCCCGCCCCTGGTAAAGCAGGAGGATTAATTGGAATCACCAAAGCGTCCGTGATTTGCATATATCGACCGAACAGCTGACCGATTGTAGCTTCTTGGGATTGAGAAGGCTGTGGACGCTCTTGCCAAGGTTTGAGTCTGCTAAACACAAATCCCTGGTTAACTTGTCCTACCCCAGAACCGCCTCCAAAAGCACCAATGGCAAAGTAACTGTCGATCGTGGGAACCTGACTCAAAACATTTTCCACCTGCTGCATCACTTTGTCTGTGTAGTTGAGGGTAACACCCTGCGGCCCTCGGACAACCGTTAAAATCGCACCTCGGTCTTCGTTTGGTAAAAATCCCACCGGGATAAGCTGAAACAGCCACGCTGTCACTGCCAAAGAGATCAAAAACAACACGACGATCGCTAATTTTAATTTCATCAGCAACCGGAGAGATGCAGCATATATATCCCGTGTCCAGTTTATTCCCCATTCAAAAAAGTCCAGCAACCAGAAAATCGGAGTTAGCAGCCAAAAGCGTCTGCTTCTAGCATTTTCTTGCGACGGTTTGAGCAATCTAGCCGACATAGCGGGAGCTAAAGTCAAAGCGGCGATCGAAGAAAATACTACCGCTCCGGCGATCGTCAGCGCAAATTCGTTGAACAACCGACCGGTTGTACCGGCAGCAAAGGCGACCGGCACAAACACCGCAATCAAGACTACGGTAGTGGCGATAACTGCAAACACCACCTCTGTCGTTGCTTCAAAAGTCGCTGGAAAGGGAGCCATGCGCTTTTCTTCGATGTAGCGCACGATATTTTCCAGCACCACAATGGTGTCATCTACCACCAAACCCGTGGATAGGGTGAGCGCAAACAAAGTTAGCGTGTTCACCGAAAATCCCATAAAAAACATCACGCCAAAAGCGCCGATGAGGGAAATGGGAATTGTTACTGTGGGAATTATGGTGGCACGCCAATCGCGGAGGAAAATGAAGATTACCAAGACAACGAGTGCGATCGATAAATAAAGGCTTACCCAAACTTCTTCGATCGCCAATTCTACAAAGGCAGAACTATCAAAAGCAATCTGGTAACTCATTCCCTCTGGAAAATTATGGGAGAGTTCTTCCATCTTTTCCTTGGCACCTTCGGCAACATCCAGCGTGTTAGCATTGGAAAGTTTCACTACACCTAAACCCACCGCTGGTTGTTGTTTGAAACGCACGAAGGAGCGTTCGTTTTCCGCTCCAATTTCGGCTCTGCCGATGTCTTTAAGAGTGACTTGAGTGCCATCTTGATTGCGTTTGATAACTAATGCTTCGTATTCTGGCGGCGTTTGCAGTCTTCCCAAGGTGCGAACAGAATATTCCGATGTTTCTCCTTCTACCAAACCGGAAGGAATTTCTACGTTTTCCTGACGCAGTGCTTGCTCGACATCGAGAACTGTGAGATTTCTAGCCGCCATTTTTTGCGGATCTAGCCAGATTCTCATCGCATAGCGTCGTTCGCCGCCAATAATGACGCTGCTGACTCCCGGTACTGTTTCTATGGCGTCTACGATTAACTTGTCGGCGTAATCGCTCAATTCCAAGGTGGAAAATTTTTCGCCGTACAAGGCAAACCAGAGAATGGGTGAGGAATCGCCCGATTGTTTACTGACTACGGGCGCTTCCGCATCATCCGGTAATCTGCCGGTAACGCGGGACACGCGATCGCGCACGTCTTGAGCTGCGGATTCTAGGTTGCGGCTGAGTTCAAACTGAAGGGTAACCGTACTGACGGATTCCCGACTTTCTGAAGTCAGGGTTTTAATACCTTCAACTCCGTTGAGTTCCGCTTCTAATATTTCGGTAATTTCTGTTTCTACAACTTGCGGGTTAGCACCCGGATAAACGGTGCTGACGCTGACTACGGGCGGGTCAATGCTCGGATATTCCTGTACCGGTAAGCGCGTGTAACCTACTATTCCCACCAGAATAATTAGCAAGGAACAGACGGAGGCAAAGACCGGTCTTTTGATAAAGAAATTGGTGAACATCAGGGGTTAGGGGTTAGGGGCTAGGGGCTAGGGGAAGAGTGGGGGAGTGGGGGAGTGGGGGCTGAGGGGCTGAGTTGCAGAATTAATTTTTTTCCTTTTCCCTTTCCCTTTTCCCTTTTTCCTCTTCCCGACGCCCTAGCCCCCAGTCCCGACGCCCTAATCCCTCTCTTCTCTCACTTACTACCTTGCTCTTCGGGAGGAAGGGGCATTATAGGAGCGCCATCAGCTAATTTTTGATTGCCGGAAACGATAATTTGGGTTCCCGGTTGCAATCCTTCCACAACTTCGGCTTTGTCGCCTTGCACTAAACCGAGTTTTATCGGTTGCAGTTTTGCTATCTGGGAACCTTGCTGTCCCTGCCCAGCTATGTAAATGGATCGCTCTTGACCTTGGAAAATTATGGCGGTTGTGGGTACTACTACGGTGTTAGGGCGAGTATTCCAAATGATTTTGGCTCGCACAAATTGTCCATCTCGCAGTTGTCCCCTGGAATTATCAAAGGTAGCTTTGGCAAGCAGAGATTGGGATTCGGTATTGACTTTTGGCGAGATAAAACTGATCCGACCCCTAGAGGAACCTTCGACGCCTTGTAATTCTACTGGCAGTCCCAAGCGCAATTGCGGTTGACGTTCGATCGGGATTGCTAAATTTAGCTCTAAGGATTGGTTTTGGGTAATTGTGGTCAGGATGTCTGCTTTGCTTAAGTAGTCTCCCACTTTGACGGGAATGTCACCGACGACACCAGCAAAGGGCGCAGTGACTCTAGTATCGTCCAGTTGAACTTCAGCCGATCGCACTTGCGCTTGCGCTTGGGCAACTTGGGCTTCTGCTTGGGCGATTTCTTCCGGACGCCTACCGTTCTGTAGCAGTTGTAAAGCTTGTCTTTCTTGTTCTAGGGCTGCTTTGAGGCGATCGATTTCTTCCGATCTCGGCCCTTTTTGTAATTGTGCTAAAGCTTGTCGCGCTTCTTGAACGGTTGCTTCTGCTTGGGCAATTTCCTCGGAACGAGTGCCGTTTTGTAGTTGGAGGAGACGCCGTTCGGCTTCTCGCAAGTTCGCTTGGGCACTGCGGTCTTCTGCAAGGGCTTGATCCGCTCGGTCTTGCGAGATCGCACCTTGTTGTCTTAGTTGGCTATATCGATTGGCTCTTTCGGCGGTGAGTTGGGCAGAAGCGCGAGCTGCATCGACTTGAGCTTTTGCTTGGGCGATTTCTTCGGGACGAGTACCTGCACGCGCTAGGGCTAAACGCGCTTCGGCTTGGGCTAAACGGGCTCTGCCTTGGGCGATTTCTTCCGGACGACTCCCCGACTGGGCTTCTGCCAGACGGGCTTGGGCTTGGGATACGCGGGCTTGGGCTTGGGCAATTTCTTCTGGACGGCTACCGACTTTTAGTTCTCTAAGGCGGGCTTGTGCTTGCTCTAAACCTGCTTTTGCTTGGTTGAGGGTTGCTTGGACTCGATCGCTTTTAAGCCTCGCGATGATTTCGCCTTGGCGCACCAAGTTTCCCGGTTTTACATAAATTTGCATCACCTGACCCTCGGTTTCCGATCGCACTTCTACCGATCTCTGCGATTCCAATGTGCCCACAAAGTCGGAAGTTTCTTGCAGAGTGGCTGTCTCCACAGGCGCGAGTTTGACGGGGACTCCCATCGGTCTGGCTGCGGCTGTTGGTGTTGGAGGTGAAGCTGGTTGTTGAGTCTGCCACCACCGCCAACCGACTCCGACCGCACCTAAGAGAACGATCGCTGCCAAAATGTTATAAATAACGCTCCAATTTTTTGTCGCTGGAGGCTGAGGCTGAGTTGATTCAGTCGTATTTTGCTCAACAATTTGCTCGCTATTTAATTCGGATGGCACCTCCTCCTGGAGAATTGATGTGCTGGCATACTTGCCATTGGTCGGTTGCGAAGTTTTCTGGTGGTGCATGATTTTCCTAACTTAATTGACAAGAGCGGTGATTTGTGGTAATTACCCTTAAATCTTCCTCTGTTCCTGGGCCATTCTGCTCTTTGCGTAGTTGCGATCGCAGCCAGTTAATTTCGTCTTGGAGCATAGCAAAGTGTCTCTTCCAAGCGTCTGATTGGTAGCGATCTGCTGGCATCGGTTCTATCTCCAGGCTTTCCAGACGCAGCCGACAAACCATTAAGCGGTGTTCGAGTAGCTTGACCCGCTCTGCGGATTCTAAATTGCTAAAAAAGAAAAACTTGATCGTAAAGCGAGAGCGAGTGTTGACCCAGCTCTCATGTGGATGTTCCAACATTTTTTGCCGCCAGCGATCGCGCCCCGTGGCGGTAATTCCATAAGTTTTGCGGCTTGGGCCTGCTGCTCCGGGTTCTTGTCCTAGCGTGACGATATAGCCGCTCTCTTCTAGACGCCGCAACAAAGGATATATGGCTCCATAATTGACGCTGATGCAGCTACTCATAAACAACTCCAGTTGCTGCTTTAACCGATAACCGTGCAGTGGCTCGCTCAGAAGTAGACCCAGGGTAGCTAACTCAAGCATATATATTGGTCTGATATACCAGGCAAAAGGTATGCTGATAATCTAACATCCTTGGCTGGAGGAAGGTTAACTTTTGGTAAGCACGGTACTGACTTAGAAACAGTAGTACTACTAAGTTCTATAGAAATGCTAGAGATTGCTTCCCTCTAAAGATTCATCTTCCTGCTAGCCTTTAGATGAATACCTCCTACCCTTGGGTCGCCCAATAGGGTGAATTTGTACGGGAAGAGAGTTAACGGAAATTGCTACAAAAACAAATTCCTCCCAGTCCGAGAGACTGGGAGGAATTTACAATTTGCTGAGATGGGGATGATATGATTCAGTTTTGAGATTTTCGTTATCGCTATTTGACCGAAACAGCTTCTACGTCAACAACTTTATCTTCAACTGAAGAGGGGGCAGAAGCGTTATTTTCGGAAGTGTTAGCTGGATTCTGACTTTGACGCAATTTGACGTGATCGATTAACAGCTGGGATACTTCTGAAACTAGCAGCGTCATAATTGCAGCGTCGTCAATTAGCCCAATAACGGGGATAAAATCAGGTGCAATATCGATCGGACTGAAAAGGTAAAGCAACGATCCTAAAATCAACCACCAGCGATACTTGGGGTTACGAATGGTGTTGCGATACCAGTTATAAAGTGATTGAATTGAGAAGTTCATTTTTGTAGCCTCTAGTTACTTTTTATTGTGGCAAATGCCACAGCGGCTGTGGGTGCGGATATCCGCAATTAGCTATGTTGGGCTGTTTTGGAGGAGTTTGAGGGCTTTTCTGAATTGAACGAAGGTGATGACCGCACCAGTCGCGCCTCATTTCTTTAAAATTGAGTTGCCCCAAACTGGTTACTGTTGACCGGCAGGACGAGCATAGCGACGAAGTACGAACGGAGGAAACGAAAACTGTGGATGAGATTCTTAAGCAAATATACAATCTCGAACTTTTTAGGGACGGCGGGCCGGCAATGTGGCCTTTGCTGGTACTGTCAATTCTGTCGCTGACCGTGATCCTGGAACGTCTGTGGTTCTGGACAAAAATTTTGACTAAGGAAAAAGATATCGTCAACCGCGTTCTGGATGCTGCTTCTCAAGATTGGGAAACAGCGGCGGAAATTGCCAGACGGTCATCGAATAAGCCGATCGGGCGCTTTATGTATGCCCCCTTGCGCTTGCCCCAACCGGAACCGGAAGTGTTTAAACTCGCATTGGAAACAGCGGCGGAAGAAGAATTGGGTGCGATGCGCCGTGGTGACAAAATCTTAGAAGCGGTGATTGCCCTGGCACCCCTACTGGGACTTTTCGGCACGGTTTGGGGTTTAATTGTCTCCCTGCGCGACCTTCGCATTAGCGATATCGGAACGGCGGCGGCATCTGAGGCAACTTTGGGTATCGGTCAAGCTTTAATCAGTACGGCTAGCGGATTGGTGGTAGCCATTTTCAGTCTGGCATTTTACCGCTTGTTTCAACTTTTTTTATTCAACCAAGTCAAAATTTTTCGTAAATCTGGCAATGAATTAGAGTTGCTATATCGACAGTTTTGGTCGCGCTTACAACTAGAAGATAGCCATCCTGCCAGCTACAACAATAGCAGCACTCGCGAAAAGCCAAAGCCAAAGCTGGATAGTGCTAATGCCGTTGAGGATGCCGAATAGTGTCCAGTGAGGCAGACCGCAGGGTATTGCTATTTTTGCTCTGACCGATCGCACTCTCCCATTCCGTACATTTCCACTCTAGCCCCGCTTGCAGAATGAAGATTAATCTTGACTCCCCATCCGATGACATCAAAATTGAGCTAATCCCCCTGATTGATGTCATTTTTTGTATCCTCACATTTTTTATCCTGGCTGCTTTGCAATTCACTCGTCAGCAGGCAATTAACGTCGATTTGCCTAAAGCTAGCAGCAGCACGACGCCAGCGCAGACGCGCCAGCTGTTAATTGTCAGTATCAATCCTTTTAATCAAATCTATGTAGAAAATGAACTGGTGACGCCAGAGAATTTGGAACAAAAATTGCGGGAATATCGCCAGACCAATCCGGAAGGGACGATGGTTCTGTATGCTTCCAAGACGGCTTTTTATAACGATGTGGTGCAAGTTCTGGATAAAATGCGGCTCTTTGGGGGCGATCGCGTCGCCTTGGCAACCCTACCGGATACACCCAATCGAGCGATCGATTCGCCAGTTCCTTCTCCTACTCCAGGTTTAACACCTTATTCCCCCGGACTCACTCCACCCGCTACAAACACTCCCGGTTTGACGCCAAACACAGGCACAGGCACAAATACTCTCCCCTACAATCCCTACAACCCCTACGCGACGCCCAACCCCGCACAGCCACCCGGAACGCTTACTCCTTCTCCCTCTGTTCCCGGTAGTGGAGTTTTAACACCTACTGTTCCGCCTTCGGGAGTAGTTCCCCAAGCACCGGGAACAGTGCCGACTCCCGGAACTTCAACCGAGTAAAAGTCAAAAGTCAAAAGTCAAAAAAAAGAAGCTAAAATTAAGGCTTTTGTGAAATTAACAACGTCATAAATAATCAACCTGGTGACTATATCTATTCCGAAAGATAGATACATCTTTCTTTTTGATTAGCTAAGGTCTTGATTTGAATTTAGATTGTCAATTCTCAAGTTTTAAATGGGGTTTTGCTATGAATTTAATTGCAATTTTAATGGCTTGGCTTGTAACTTCTGTGAGCTTGTTCATCATTTCTAAATTGCCGCTGGGAGTAGAAATAGATGGATTTAATAAGGCGCTGACTTCGGCAGCAGTTTTTGGAATTTTAAACGCGCTTTTACAACCAGTTTTAAAAGTTCTGTTTTTTGTACCGAACTTGCTAACTTTATTCTTACTGCAATGGCTGTTCTTAGCTGCGATTAATGCCATCATTTTTGGATTGGCAGCTTGGTTAGTAGAAGGATTTCGCTTGCGTTGGGGTTAATGGAAGTGCTTTTTTCGGTGCGATCGCACTCGGTCTCATCAATTCCTTGATTTTTAGATTGATTTATTGATTAGTTAGTAATTAGCCATTAGTCCTTCTTAAGGAAGTCGATGACTAATGGCTAAATTTGATTGCAGTTCGCTTCATCCAAACATAGGCATTAGCCAACTCCGACCTTTAGAGGTAGATCCATTTATACCAATGAGCAGATGGAAGAGCCTATCTTGCGTAGTTAGGGTAGTTATTGAAGGTGTTTTGATTGCGCCTTAACTTAAAACTGCGTAATTTGGGGCAACTTTAAATATTGCCGTGCCAAATAATAGATAGATCGGAGGAAGTTTTAATATGGATTTCGTTGATATTTTGGTAACTTGGTTGGTCACTGCTTCTAGTTTGCTGATTCTGACCAAACTGCCGTTGGGAATTGAAATTGATAACCCTGGCATAGCTTATATTTCAGCAGCGGTTTTTGGGATTATCAACTCGCTGATTACATTTTTTGTGCTGACAGTACCTAATTTCTTCACATTTGGCATATACGGGTTTTTTGCGAAGGTATTCACATTGGGTTTGTTTTCATTTCTCATCAATGCGATCGCTTTAACTTTAGCGCGTCGATTCGTCACTGGCTTCCGTTTGGAAAAGGGAATTATAAGTGCTGTATTTGTGGCGATCGCACTTTCTTTGGTAAGCAGTTTAATTACAAGTTTTGTTGTCGGTCAACCAGCCGCAATTGCGTAAGCGCTTTCGATCTGAATTGGTTACAGAGAAACCCGGTTTCTTCAAGAAACCGGGTTTCTGCGGTCTATCAATATAGATCTCAGATCGAGTCCGGTTGCATCGGTAGTATATGAGTGATGCGAAATGTTATCTGTGGAGATCGGGGGTTAAATTTTTACCGCAGATGTAAGCAGATAAACGCAGCCTATAGCTGATAAGAAAGCGATTTTTTTGGGCAACCGATGCTAGGGGACATGATATTATTAAGCGGGAACTTCGATTCTTTGAGTACCGGCAAGTCCGAAAGCAGCGTGGATGGCTTGCAAAGCTGTAACGCCTTGTTCTTGTGCGACCACACAGCTAATTTTAATTTCGGAGGTGGCAATCATTTGAATGTTGATTTGATGTTTTGCCAGTGCTTCAAATAAACGTGCTGCAACTCCCGGCTGTCCTTGCATTCCTGTACCGACGGCGCTGACTTTAGCGATCGCATTATCTACTACGATATCTCCGCACCCCAAATCGGCAACTGCCTCTGACAGCGTTCTTTTAGCCGCTTCGGCATCACCTCTGGCCACGGTAAAGGCGATATCTCGTCTGGGAGTACCATCGACGATGCGACAGCGTTGCGATTGGATGATCGTATCGACGCTGATATTATGCTTTGCTAATTGTTGGAACAATTGCGCTGCCATTCCGGGACGATCTGGTATGTGGCGGATCGCTACACGCGCTTGGTTGAGATCTAGCGCAACGCCACGAATGGGGGAAGATGAGGGGGGAACAGCAGAATGATGTTCCCATTCTGTGTCGATCGCTTCGACTGGGGAACAGTTAACATCGAAGGTGGCACAAAGGACGGCAATAGCGCGATCGCAATCATCCGCATCCACAACGCAACTGACCTTCACTTCCGAAGTGGAAATCATTTGAATGTTGATTCCCGCATCTGCCAGAGTGGCGAACATTTGCGCCGCTACACCGGGACGTCCGATCATACCGGCACCGGCGATACTGACTTTGGCAATTTCCCCGTCTACGATTACTTCTGCTTCGTCGAGTTTGGAACTGTTACCTCGGAGGACGGGTGCAATGGCAGCTGCTACAGCTTCGGCTTTTTTGAGAACGCCTTTGCTGACAGTAAAGGCAATATCGTTAGAATTGCCTTCGTGAATTGATTGAATAATCAAGTCAACTTGTAACTCTTGCGAGGCAATTTCGCCAAACAATCGCGCTGCTATTCCCGGACGATCGGGTACTCGCAGCAGTGAGACTTTAGCTTGATTGGTATCGAATTCCACCGCATCTACCGGACGGACGAGTTCCAGATCTGCCAACGCCCGTTTTTGACGTATATTGGAAGTTACCCAGGTGCCCGGTTCGTCACTCCAGCTAGAACGCACTACTAAAGGCACGCCGTAGTTGCGGGCAATTTCCACTGCTCTCGGATGCAGCACTTTCGCGCCCAAACTAGCCAATTCCAGCATTTCATCGCAGGTAATTTCCGACATTAGCTGGGCATCCGGAACGATGCGGGGGTCTGCTGTCAAAATTCCCGGTACGTCGGTGTAAATTTCGCAACAGCTAGCAGATAGTGCCGCTGCCAAAGCGACGGCAGAAGTGTCTGACCCACCGCGCCCCAATGTGGTAATTTCCAACTCTTCCGTACTGCTGATGCCTTGGAAACCGGCGACGACAACCACTTTACCTTCTTTGAGGTGACGCTCGATGCGATCGGTTTCAATTCGCAGAATGCGGGCGCGGGTGTGTTGGGCTTCCGTCACAATGCCAACTTGGGCACCAGTCAGGGAAATGGCCGGTTGTCCCAACTCCTGCAATGCCATACTCAGCAGAGCGATCGAAACTTGTTCGCCTGTCGAAAGTAGCATATCCATTTCCCGACGACTGGGATTGGCGGAAATTTCGTAAGCTAGTTTAACTAGACCGTCGGTCGTTTTACCCATTGCTGAAACAACTACTACCAAAGAGTTGCCAGCTTGGGCTGCTTTCCAGACGCGCTGTGCTACTGCTTGGATACGTTCTACCGACCCAACTGAACTGCCACCGTATTTTTGAACAATTAGTGCCATAATCTTATTTTCCCAAGAGCCTCCTGCTTTCTTGACCCATTGAAGCGCAAAACCTGACAGGGTTTTATCGTTGGCTGCTGCTGCGGCTGAAAAATATCGCCGCTTCACCAGCTCGAATAGAGGCGTTAAATAGCGATCGACTAATTTAACTTACCAGACTATGCAAGAGGGTATCAGTGTAACTTCGTTTTTGTTTATCAAAATCTTGAGAGAGTATGAAAAGACACATTTACCCGTTTGGGGAAACAATAATAAACAATAAAGAAGAAAGTTAGCGCTTTAAACGATCGCACTCTTAGTAAGCACTCGCCTAACAGCTGCATCGGGTATGGCGTAAGGCCGAATCGGCCAATATATAAGAAGGAGGGTGGCATATGGATAGTTTGCCCGAACCTATGAAGACAAATTTACTCAAGGAAATTTTCCCTGATGGCGGGGAAATGGGTAAACTGATGCGATCGCTTGACTGGTCGGCTACTCCCCTTGGCGCTGTGGAAACTTGGTCGGCGAGTTTGCGAACATCTGCGTGCATCTGTTTGGCTTCTCCTTTCCCGACGATCGTCTGGTGGGGGCCAGAACTCATCCAATTTTACAATGATGCTTGTCGCCCGATACTGGGTACAGCAACACAAGATCGCGCTTTGGGACAGCCGGGGCATTGCTGTTGGTCAGAAAAATGGGAAACGATCGGCCCAATAGTGGAAGCAGTTCTTCTGGAAGGTAAGGTTGTCCGATCGGAAAAGCTAATGCTGTCTCCAGATAGCAACGGTGATACAAAGCAGCACTACTTCACTTTTTGTTGTAGTCCAATTTGGGATGAAACGGGAAAAGTGGGTGGTGTGTTCGCTGCTATTAAGGAAACGCAACTCCAGGAAGACGAAAAATTACACCGAAGAGAACGAGAATTCAAGGCGCTGGTGGAAATTTCACCAGATATTATGGCTCGTTTCGATAAAGAATTACGTTACGTCTATGTTAACTCAGCAATAGAAAAAGCAACGGGAATACCAGCATCAAAATTTATCGGCAAAACAAATCGGGATTTAGGGATGCCAGATGAGATTTGTTCTTTCTGGCAAAATCATCTTCAATATGTATTTGCAACGCTCGAAGAGCGCGTTATCGAGTACGAGTTTCGCGCTACAGAAGAAACTCAATATTATCAATCGCGTCTCGTTCCTGAATTTGACAAAAATGGTGCGATCGAATATGTTTTGGGCATTACTCGCGATATCACTAAGCTCAAACAAACTGAGTCAGCGCTGTTAGAAAGCAATCAAAGATTGGAGTGCCTCATTCAAGCTTCCCCCCTAGCCATTATTGCTCTTGATGTGCAAGGGAAGCTCAAAATGTGGAGTCCATCTGCCGAACGTATATTTGGCTGGAGCGCACAAGAAGTACCATTAGATATTAGATCGGTAATTTTAGATTTGGGATTACAAGAAATCGAAAATTCTACATCCAAGGAAGTGCGTTGGCAGAAAAAATCTGGTGCGGAAATAGACGTTTCCATCTGGGCGGCACCGATGTACGATGCTAAAGGTAATATATCCGGTACAATCGCTGCAATTGCAGATATCAGCGATTGCAAACGGGCACAAGTAAAAAGCGAAAAATTAATTAAACTCCTCGAAAGCGAACAGGCACTCTTAGAAGCTGTGTTACAGCAGATGCCGGCAGCAGCCATCATCGCTGAAGCACCTTCGGGAAGGTTACTTCTAGGCAATAAGTTGGTGGAGAAAATTTGGCATCAGCCTTTTCTAGAAGCTGATAGCATTCTGCAATACCAGAAGAATTACAGGGGTTTCCATCCGGATGGACGACTTTACGCACCCGAAGAATGGCCTTTAGCGCGATCGATCGCTACTGGTGAGGTGATCACCGATGAGGAAATTAATTTCCAGCGCGGTGATGGCAGTCGTGGTATAATGCGCGTCAGATCTACCCCAATCTACAGCTACGAAGGGGCGATCGTTGCTGGAATCATGACTTTTTACGACATTACCGAACGCAAGCGGGCTAAGGAAGCCCTGCAAGCAAGTGAGGAAAGATTCCGAACTCTCGTTAATTCTATGCAGGATATCGTCTTTACTTTGGATCGGGAACAGCGCCATACGGGTGTGTTTGGCTCTTGGTGGGAGAAGACGGGTGTTAAACCGGAATTCTTTTTGGACAAGACTCCCCGCGAGATTTTAGGTGAGGAAGCGGCGGCAATTCACGAAGAAGCCAATCAAAGGGCGCTTGCTGGAGAAACGGCGATCTATGAGTGGTTGTTTCAAAGCGCTAATGGCACTGAATATTGTCAAACTTCCGTATCTCCGTTACGAAATGGTGATGGGGAAGTGATCGGACTTGTTGGGGTGGGACGCGATATTACTAAACTGCATCGGGCCGAAGAAGCGCAGCGGTTTCTTGCAGAAGCTAGTAAAGTGTTAACGGCAACACTTGACTACGAGACGACTCTGAGAAGCGTAGCGCGTTTGGCTGTGCCTTACCTAGCGGACTACTGCGCTATTTTCGTATGGGAGGATGGGGGGCAGATCCGCCTGGTAGCCTTTGCCCACAAAGATCGATCGCAAGAAAGACTGCTTGAGGAATTGCAATCCTACCCGCTGGACTCCAACTCGAATGCGCCGGTAGCGCAAGTGCTGCGTAGCGGTCAACCGTTGTTGATTGAAGATGTTTGCAACTATACAGCCAGCTTGCTTAATGTGGCTTCCGAAGCAGGCTCAGAAGGCAATATTTTTAAGCTGTTTGAGGCGCAGGGCAGCGATGTCGATCGTTATCGGTTTATGGGCGAACTCGCTCCCAAATCGTTGGTAGTGGTGCCTTTGGTGGCGCGGGGGCGAACGCTGGGTGTAATTTCTTTTACTGGCACAGAGTCGCGGTGTCGGTATCAGCCAAGCGATCTAGCTTTGGCAGAAGATCTGGCTTACCGCGCTGCTTTGGCTTTTGACAATGCGCGGCTGTACACACAAGCTCAAGAGGCAAATCGGATTAAGGATGAGTTTTTGGCGATCGTCTCCCATGAGTTGCGGACACCTTTGAATGCGATACTGGGTTGGGCAACTCTGCTGCGGAAGCGCCAGTTCGATCGAGCAACGAGCGATCGCGCTTTGGAGACGATCGAACGCAATGCCCGATCGCAAAGTGAATTGATCGAAGATTTGCTGGATGTCTCGCGAATGCTGCGAGGTAAAGTTTCTCTGAGTCTCCATCCGATCGATTTGGTTGCTGTTATGGAAGCCGCAACTGAAGCTGTACGTCCCTCTGCTCAAGATAAGGGTATCGAACTTAAGTTGCTCTGCCAAGATAGGGGTTGTACGGTATCTGGTGATTTCAACCGTTTGCAGCAAGTTGTGTGGAATTTGCTCTCCAATGCGATTAAGTTTACGGCTTCTGGGGGAAAGGTGGAGGTGCAACTGGAGAAATTGCAGATTTCAGATTTAAGATGGCAAATTGAACACAAAAATTCTGCTTTATATCTGCAATCTGAAATCTCGAATTTGAAATTCAATCCATCTGCAAGATCGTATGCCCAAATCACGGTAAGCGATACGGGTAAAGGTATCAGTCCCCAATTTCTACCTTACGTGTTCGATCGCTTCCGCCAAGCCGATAGCACAACCACAAGGGCGCACGGTGGACTGGGACTCGGTTTGGCAATTGTCCGTCACCTGGTAGAATTGCACGGCGGTACAGTTAAAGCAGAAAGTGCCGGAGAAGGACTGGGTGCAACTTTCACGGTTTATCTGCCACTTCTGGAACAAACCAAAATAGTCAGAGAACCAAATTCTTCCCCTACTCCCTCCCTCCCCCACTCCCCCACTCTCCCCCTCTCCGGCGTGCGGGTACTCGTTGTTGATGATGAACCGGATACGCTAGAGTTTCTGAAAGCTGCTCTATCACAATATGGCGCTCAAGTCAAGGCTGTGACATCAGTTAGTTCGGCACTGGAAGCATTGGCAGAATGGAATCCGGATGTACTGGTCAGCGATATCGGAATGCCCCACGAGGATGGTTACGATCTCATTCGCAAGGTGAGGGCTTTGGAGTCGCAGACTGGGGGTATGCTTCCGACTGTGGCGCTGACAGCATATGCGATGGAAACAGACCGCACAAAGGTTCTGGCTGCCGGTTTTGATAGGCATTTAGCGAAGCCGGTAGATGCTGATGAGTTGGTCGGTGCGATCGTTCAACTTGTGAAAATTAAAAATGGGTGAGTGGGGGAGGAAATGTTAGTAAATTAAGTTTTGAATAGAGATTTAAAAAGAAGCGATCGTAATAATATTTAAGATTGATTCATTATTTCCAAAAATTCTTGCACGACTCGATCTGGTTGTTCGTTACATCTGGTTGTATCGTAATTTTGGATGATGCAAATACCGTGCGATCGAAAGGTGCGATCGCCTTTTTTCAATTGACAAATATCAGCAGTCAATTGCAAAATTGAACTGACTGCTGACATCTGACAAATTTAAGTTGTATACTCCGCGTTAATCTTCACGTAGTCATAACTTAAATCGCATCCCCAAGCTTTACCAAAGCCGGAACCGTTACCGATACTCACCGAAATTAAAACAGTATCTTCTTTCAAATATGCACCAGCAGCAGCAGCTTTCAAATATGCACTAGCAGCAGCGCGATCGAATGCCAAAGGTTGCCCATTTTCCATTAACAAAAAATTCCCCAAACTGATTTGCAAATCTCCTTGATCGAACTGCACGCCAGCACGTCCAGCTGCGGCGGCAATTCTTCCCCAGTTAGGATCGCGACCGAAAATAGCTGATTTAGCTAAAGATGAACCGGCAATAGTGCGAGCGACTTGACGCGCTGCTTTATCGTCAGTTGCGCCAGAAACTACTACTTCCATCAAACAAGTAGCGCCTTCGCCATCACGTGCGATCGCTTTTGCTAAATACTGACAAACTGCTGTTAGCATCGCCTCCAATTTTTCTGCATCTGCACCCATTTCTGTAATTGCGGGAGTGCGCGATTGACCGTTTGCCAAAGCAATTAAAGTATCGTTAGTACTGGTATCCCCATCAACCGTAATTTGATTGAAACTTTTATCTGCCGCACGACTCAACATTTGCTGCCATAAAGAAGGAGAAACCGCTGCATCGCAGGTAACAAATGACAGCATTGTTGCCATATTGGGATGAATCATACCGGAACCTTTGGCAATTCCGCCGATTCGCACCGGACGATCGTGTATTGTGGTTTCCAAAGCGATCGATTTTGTCACCAAATCTGTGGTGATAATCGCTTGTGCAGCTGCATCGCCCCCAGTTTCCGATAGCGCGGCGACGACTTGGGGAATACCAGCTTTGAGGGCATCCATTTTAATGCGTTGACCGATGACACCGGTGGATGCTACCAATACATAGTCCGAGGGAATGTTCAACACTTGCGCTAATTGCTGGGCACTTTCGATCGCATCGATCCAACCCTGCGAACCTGTGGCGGCGTTAGCTTGTCCGGCGTTGCAGAGTATAGCACGGGCGCTAGGTTTAGATTGCAGGCGCTGACGGCAATAATCCACAGGCGCGGCGCGAACAACGGAGGTGGTGAACACTCCGGCGGCAATTGCCTCCACATCCGACACAATTAAAGCTAAATCCGGCAGCCCCGAAGGTTTCAATCCCGCTTTAATCCCCGCCGCACGATACCCTCTGGGTGCTGTGACGTTTCCGCTTATTTCCTGCCAATCTGTCATAATTTCTCCCTCCAGCCTTTTACTTGCTTGCGAGGGGATTATATCAAAGGGAGAGAAGAAAGGGGTTAGGGGTTAGGGGTTAGGGGTTAGGGAATAGGGGCTAGGGACTAGGGACTAGGGGAAAGAGGGGGAGCGGGGGAGCGTGGCGGCGGTCTCGGCGTGGCCGAGCCGCTCCTCCATCACCTCGACCGTCTTGAGCACCGCATTGGGCCCGATCAGCGGCTCCGTGCGCCGCCGCCCGAGGATGCGCCGCTCAGCGGGCATCAATCCGATCCCGTTTGCGTTCCTCACCCCGCTCTTTCATCTGCGCGCGCACCGCCTCGCGGCGCTCCTGCGCTTGGGCGGCCTTGTCGGCATTGGTCTCCCAGTCGGTCGCGGCGTCGGCGGCGGCAAGGCGGCTTTCGTCGAAGTGCCAGTCGAGCTGTGTCTTGGTCTGCGGGCCCCAATATCCGGCCTTGCCGAGATCGTAGAAGGTGCGCTTGAACCCGGCGCGCAGGAAGGCCCACAGGCACCCCAGCAGATAGCGGCGCCGGAACCCCGTCCCGCGCCACGGATAGTGGAACAGCGCCTTGCGGCTGTAGAAGCGGCGGTAGTTCTTCATCACACCGTCGAGCAGCTCCCCGCGCTCCATCGCCGCAGGCTTCATGATCGGCGTCACGAAATTGTACTTGCTGAAATCATGGACCTCGACCTGGTCCTTCAGCGTCTCGAACAGCGGGGTGTAGGGCCAGGGCGTATACATCGCCCAGTTTGCGAGATCGGGCTGCCAGTCCCACGCCATCTGGAAGGTGTCCTCCAGCGTCTCGGGCGTCTCGTTGTCGAGCCCGACGATGAACTGCGCTTCCACGAAGATGTCCGCGTCGCGCAGCAGCTTGATCGCCTGCTTGTTCTCCTCGACCTTGGTTTCCTTGTTGAACCGGTCGAGCTTCATCTGCGCCGCAGCCTCGGTGCCGAGGCTGACGTGGACCAGCCCGGCCTTGCGGTAGAAGGGCAGCAATTCCTTGTCGCGGTAGATATCGGTGACGCGGGTGTTGATCCCCCACTTCACTTTATCCGGCAGGCCGCGGTCGATCAGCTCCTGACAGAACTTGATGAAGGTCTTGCGGTTGATGGTCGGTTCTTCGTCGGCGAGAATGAAGAAGCCGACGCCGTGCTTTTCGTG
>NZ_JACJPW010000127.1 GCF_014696265.1 Aerosakkonema funiforme FACHB-1375
GGGGGAGTGGGGGAGCGGGGGAGCGGGGGAGCGGGGGAGTGGGGGAGCGGAAGAATTAATATTTTCCCTTTACCCTCCTCCCTCTTCCCTCTTCGCTCTTCCCTAGCCCCTAGCCCCTAATCCCTAACCCCTCAATTAGAAGCTTCCGCCAATTCAATGACGCGACCTTCGACATCTTTGACCAAAAAATTCAGCGGTTTTTCGCGGCGAATTTTGTGTTTCAAACCTCGAACTTGCACGCGCAGCAGCACTTGTTCCAAACAGTCGCGATCGAAACACACATGACGTTGCCGATCTTTTTGCCCCAAACTTGCGCCAGAGATAACGTGTAACTGGGTATTCTTCTTTAACTGATACCAAAGACCCTCTGGTGCGTTCAACCCTTTGGTGGTGGAGAGGCTGGGATTGGCTGAGAGGTAGAGCGGGTCTATGCTAGTAGCACCCAGAGTTTGTTCGTAGTTGTAATAATAGTGCAAAGGTACTTCCGCCGCTGGCAGATCTAGCAGACCTTCATAAAACTGCCGAGCGATTTCCAAATCCGACACCATGATTGTATGGACTTTCGGCGCACTGGTGAGGAACATCCACATGGCACCTGCATAAGCTACCAGCAGCATCACCATGATGCCTTGGGTGGAAAATAGGCTATCCAGAGGCAGGGCGGGCAAAAATGAACCTAATAAAGAGGGCAAGGGCAGAGAAGGAATAACGTTAACTGCTAGAACCATGAACTTTAAGGGGTGAAAGATCGGTTGTACCTACCGTACTTGTCAGCATATACTTACCATCTTATGTCTTTTCAGTCTACCAAGTGGATGGGAGACTTGAGACTGCCGATTGGGAGACTTTTGACTTTTTCTAGCCCTCAGTCCCTAGTGTAGTATGGTGATCGATCGCGAGCGTAACTCAGCAAAGTAGCGGTTAAACTATTGTGCAAATTCCTCATTTTATAGAAAGCAATCATCCCTTAGTCAAGTCGCTGTCTCATCACAGCGATGGGGAACTGCTGACCCTGTTTCAGCGCCATCCCGAAGAGGGAAAATACTTTACGGCGATTTTCTGTCGCTACAGTCCGATCGTCTATACCTTAATTGCACACTCCGGACGATCGCCTGTCCAAGCCGATTACTTGTTTGCCATCACCTGGCGACATATCTACCATGCTTTAGGCGAACTCGATTTACGGGGCGCTGCGGTATCGGAGACGGAGAGTTTTAATCTGCAAAACTGGCTCATCAATATTACCGCTTTGTGTATCAATCAAGCGGAAGTGCCACCAGTGGAGTCAATTCACTACTCGTTGGAGGCTGCTTCGCCGCCTTTGTGGTGTTATACCCAGCAGGCGTTAGATATGATACCTCCTCTTCAGCGGTTAATTGTAGTGATGTCTCAGAGTTTCCACTGGAGTGAAACTCGAATCGCCGCTTATCTGCAAGCAGAGGGAGAAACGCTTTCTCCTACCGAGGTGAGAGAGTTGCTACAGACAGGGTTAAAAGAATTACAAAAAACTTTGCCTGCCGATATTCGTGCTATTTATTTAGGTGAAGAGGAAACTGTAGAAGAAGATTCTGAAATTGATATTCCGAGTCTTTTATGATGAGGGAGTCGGGCAGCGAAAAAATTAATATTTTTCCTGTTTCCATTTTCCCCTCTCTTCTCCCTCTTCCCTCTTATTTTTGACTTTTGACTTTTGACTTTTATTAGCCCACTCTCCCCCTCTTTCCTTTCTCAAAGTGCGTAAATTCTGCATTTTTCTACTTTTGCCTTTTTACTTTTTCGTTTTGGGTGCGGCTGACCTAAACGAACAACTGAACATCCCCAGAAACAACGGCACTCAAGGCGAACTTCGGGATGAAGCCGATCGCCTGGTACGATGGGGAGGGCAAGCCCAACGACAAGGCAATTTCGATAAAGCTATTCCCTACTGGTTGCAGGCGTTAAAAATTTATCATCGCATTGGCGATGTGCAATCCCAAGGTCAAGTTTACGATTTTTTGGGTTTGGCTTATGTTGCTTTAGGTGACTACAACAGGGCAGAAGATGCGTTGCGAAGACGGCTGGGTTTTGCCCGCGAAAATAACGATTTGCAAGGTCAAATTTTTGGCTTAAATAATGTCGGTACAGTGCTGCTGCGACGTGGCAGTTTGCCTGCTGCAAGGACAACATTTGAGGAGGCGCTGACAATTGCCCGTGGCGTGAATAGTCCGGCAGGTATCGGTTTATCGCTGAATAATCTTGGTTTGGTGGCAAGCGGTAACGGCGATTACAATCGAGCAATTAAACTTTACGAAGAAGCTGCCATTTATCGAACTCGCGCTGGCGATCCGATCGGCGAAGCAAATACGTTAAATAATTTAGGCGATGCTTACGCAGCGATCCATAATTTTAAGGAAACAATAGGCGCTTACGGTGCGGCGTTGAGTGTTGCAAAGTTAGCGCTCGATCGGCCCAATCAATTTCGGGCGATCGACGGTTTGGTGTCAACTTACTCTTCTGTAGGACAGTATACCCGTGCGATTGAATTGTTGGAGCAACGGATCGCGACTGCTAAAGATGCAGATGATTCTCACCAACAACTGCGATCGCTGCGATCTCTGGCTCAACTTTATCAGCATCTGGGCAAATATAGCGATGCCCGCAGCGTTTACCGGCGGGCGATCGCTTTGGTTCGCAGTTTGAGGGATACTAAAGCTGAAGCAATTCTCCTGGGGGAAGTGCTGGAAATCCCTTAGAGAATTGCAAATTTAAGATCTCAAATTTGCAATTCCCTAGCTTTGGTTAGTTCACATAAACGCCGCCAGTCGGTTGAACGGTTAAGGCATTCCTGTCTGCGCCCAAATCTGTTGTTGCTGCCAACCTTACTTCCAGTACTCCTGGGGCAACAGCTTGGGGACGAACTCTCAATAAACCTCCATCAGCACGGTAAAAAGTGATGGTCGTGGGTGTATCCAAACTTTCTAAACTGACGTAGGATTCACCTTGTAGATTTCTTTGATTGGTTTCGCCAATTACTTCGTAAACGATGTCAGCTCCGGTTTCGTTCACCAGCCTAACATTCACCGCACCGTTGGAGGGTCTGACCATCGCACTGGTAGTTTGTCTCTGTTCTGGGGTAGGCGGAATAATTGTGGTGTTGCGCCGTTGCTGCATCATTTGGTAATCGTTGCGACGCAGTTGCTTATCGCGGTTGATGTTGGTGTTATTGCCATCAGTACTGCAATTAGCTTCGTCACCAGTCCGTATGGCGTTACGATCGCGATCGGACATGGCATCGGTAGACGCAGACGAAGAGTTGGTATCATCAACAGATGAGTTAGCGCTATCTTCTGTTGGCGTATTTCTACTGCTATTGACGGAAGAAGTGCCTTCGCGAGTCCGGCGTTCTATATCTGTGTTACTGGAAGAAGTGCGATCGCTTCCTGTCCCCGATGACGTATTGCCCATCCTGGTCGATGAGTTATCGGTACCCGTAATTGGCGTGTTTCTATTCCTATTAGCAGAAGACGGTGTGGTAGTATCGGTTCGCGAATCTCGCGTCTCTACATCGTTAGTTGGCGTTGGCGTATTTCTATTGCTGTTGACAGAAGATGGCCCTTCGCGATTTATATTGGTGTCGCTTGTATCAGCAGAACACACAGCATTGTTGCCTGTACCCGATCGCGGATCGCGAGGACTTTGATTCGTTTGCGCGATCGCCGGTAAGCTCAGGATTAAGGTACCAAAAATAGCTCCCACTAACCCGATCTGCTGTTTAATTTGTCGTTTTTGTTGACTCATGATTCACCTTTGTTTTGAGTAAATTTTGACTAAATGGATATTTTCTTTGCCAAATGGCAAATATTCGATCGCGGTACTGGCAGAAACAAAGTAAAAGGCAAAAATTAAATCCATCGCATATTTTTACTTTTGCCTTTTTATCTATTACTTTTGGCTACTCAAAAAGCTAAGCCTGTTCCCACAGTTGGCGAATCTTGTCCGGCAAGAAGTTCGCGATTTCTTGAATTCGTTCTTGAGACAATTCGTCCTTGGTCGCTGAGAACACTGCTTTAACAACAGTTTCCGGTTGTACGTCCGGTTGTAAACCGGCTTCTTGAGCGATCCGGAAGAGAAACGTATCGGATTTGATAATCAGAGGAGGACGAACTCGACTTAAGAAGCTGACGATCGGATTGGTATCTTTCCAAAGTTCTGCCACTTCGTTTTGCAGCGCTTTGTCTTTTGTCGGTAGCGCTTCTTCGTGCAGCTCGTTCGCCACGCGATCGGCAGCTTCCGTACTCATCATGTCGCGCATGGTGCGGAACACGACTTCCGTAATATCCCTGGCATCAAAAGGATCTGACAAATTGCCCTTGAGCATCACTTTCTCAAGGAACGGCATATCTTTGGTAGCGATAGGTACTGTCGGCCCTTCCCTGAGAGCTTGAGGAGGATTTGCTTCCATTTTTTCCAGCATTTTGCGGCCTCTTTCCGTTAGCTCTGCCCTTTTAAAGGTAATTAAATGGGGCAAGGGGCCATCTGCTGCGCCATAAGAGTTGGCAATTCTGAGATCGAATTCTTTGGGATTAACCGCATCGGGAACATCTTCCTGATTTGCATAGGCATTGCCGCTAAACTCGGCGTTGATGTATCCCTTTTGATTTAAGTAATCTAGGTGGCCCAAAAAATCTACGGGGGTTATTTCTCGACCAGCAAAGTCTGTCTCGGTGAAGTTAACCGAGTGCATTCCTTGACTGCTATCGGTTTCGTCGATTTTTTTCAGCAGAATGTAGGCAATATCTTCTCGCAATCCAATTGGCATAGAACTATTAAAAAGCTCCCATTTCCAACGTCGATCTTGAGCCTAATCTGAAAGGTTCCCAGCTTGCCTCTGTCACAGGAGGCATTCCAAAATGCTAATATTTTTTTGCTCATCTTTTTGAATAAAAAACTAACTTTTGATAGATGAAATTAGAAAATTAAACTTTCAAAGCCAAAGCTCAAAATAAAGAATGCACTCCCGGCGACGATGCCCAATGCCCTATCCCCCAATAACTAATAGACATCTCCTCTAAAAGAATCTCAAAGGCAGGCAAGATGCTTACCCCACAAGAATTTTTGGAGATGTCTATTAGACATCTCCTCTAAAAGAATCTCAAAGGCAGGCAAGATGCCTACCCCACAAGAATTTTTGGAGATGTTTAATGTGTTTCCAGTCGGTATTGCGGCAAAGTAACGGTAACGGTTGTGCCTCGATCGACAACGCTTTCAACCCGAATATGACCGTGGTGATTTTCGACAATAGCAGCTGCGATCGCCAATCCCAATCCGGAACCGGTTGACTTACCGCGAGTGCGGGCGGGATCGACTCGAAAAAATCGATCGAATAAATGAGGCAGTGCGTCTTCTGGGATACCGATACCGCTATCGATAACTTTAACTTGCAGTTGCGGATGGTTCCCTCGGCGTATAATTCTTTGCAATTCCACATCAACTTTACCCCCTATCGGCGTGTATTGCAGCGCATTACCAATTAAATTTGTAAACAGACGCGCCAGCCGATCCCAATCTGCTTGGAATGTAAAAAAGTCTTCTTCTGTTTCGTCAGGAAAGCTGATTTGTGCAGTCACCAAATCTAAGGCGAGTTTAATACCTTTTTCGGCAGCAAGCAGTTGCTGTTCTTCTACAACTTCCATTAACAAAGCGTCGAGAGGACAGGCTGAAAAGCGAGGTTGTACGATGCCGCTATCTTCTCTGGCAAGAAACAATAAATCATCGACCAAACGCCCTAGCCGCTGAGTTAGTCGTTCGATCACTTTTAATTGTTGTTGATGTTGTTCGGACGAGCGATCCGGGTCTGCCAAGGCTACCTGTACGTTTGTTTGAATCATGGCGATCGGACTTCTGAGTTCGTGAGAAGCATCAGATGTAAATTGTTTGAGATGTTGGTAAGATTCGCGCACCGGTTCCATCGCCAAGCCAGAAAGCAACCAGCCGATCGCACCAACGCAAATCACCATCGCGCTAATACCCAAACTCAAGTCTAGTATTAATTGATGGCTGGGTTTTGTTACTTCAAACCAAGGATGGCTGACGCGCAGATATCCCAGTACTTGCCGTCCCATTTGCACTCTTTGTGTGACTTGGCGCAGTAGAGGAGGTGGTGAAGGCGTGAGGAAGCGAGTTTCTTGACTCTTAGCTAACCGAACGGTTTCGACCGTGCGGTTAGCGCGAATGGGAACATTTAGCGGTTCATCAAAGGTTGACCACAGCAATTCACCTGTAGGACTGAACCATTCCAGGTCGATGCGATCGTCTTCTACGGTATCGGCGTTATCGCGAAAACTGGCTTCCACGTTAACGCGATATTTGTTAATGCGATCGTTGGGGGAAACTGCTTCGATCGCGAGCGATCGCACAACCACTTCCACCACATGATTGAGCGTATCATCCACCCGCTCGATCAATGTGTTCCGGACGTATAGATAAACACCAGTCGCAAACAGCAGCAGCAAAACTGCCGTGACAGTTGTATACCAAATAGCGAGGCGGCGGCGAGTTGCTTGAAACATAATTATTGATTTCAAATTTCAATTATGTTATGCGATGTCAAATTACTGTAGCAAATGATGCTCATATATTTGAACATTTACGTGTATTTGAGCGGGTTTGACGTTGTAGAGACGTTTCGTGAAACGTCTCTACAGTCGGTTAAGATAAAAAAGGTCATCGCAACGGATTCTGTATGAGATCGAGAGTATCCAGAATGAGCAAGACATTAGACGTATACCTAAGTTTTAGCAGCCCTTTTGCTTACCTTGCCAATACCCAACTGACTGCATTAGCAAAACGTACTCAATGCAACATTAATTATCATGTCATCGATTTGTACAAAGTGATGCAAGTTTCGGGCAATCCTGGCCCCAAGGATGTGCCAGCTAAAATTAAATACATAGTTAAAGATATTTTCGATTGGTGCAAATATTACGGCGTCACCATCAACGTGCCGTCTCGTTTAGCGATCGATAGCACTCCGGGTGCGGCGGCTGCTTTAACTGCAAAAGATGGTCGGAAATTGCCGGAATTTATTGACAGAGTAATGCGAGCTTATTTTGTAGAAGATTTGGATATTGCGGATGCACAAGTCTTGGGAAAACTGGGTGCTGAAGTAGGTTTGGATAGCGAAGTTGTTGCCGCCGCCGTTACAGATCCGGCTATTTTAGATCGGGTTGCTGCGGATGCGGAAGCGGCGGTAAAGCGGGGCGTCTTCGGCGTGCCAGCTTTCTTCATTGACGACGATATGTATTGGGGAAACGATCGTCTGATGTTTGTTGAGCAAGCACTAAAAAGCTAGTGCGGTATATAGAACCCCGGTTTCTTGAAGATTAAGTAGGGTGCTTCAGATTGATAAAATTAACAATCGTCGCCAAAACTCTGCTTTATGGCCAAAAAAAGGGCTGTAAAGCCTCCCATTTCAATGGGAATCATTAAAAATTTTCACGAATTTCAAGCTTTGCTCTTTCAAGATGGAACCAATCTAAAATTCAAAATCCAAAATACTTCCATCTGGTGAAGGATCTACAGATTTAAAATTAATAACTAGCAACTTGCGTTATTATTTCAGAAGGAAAACGGAGAAAATAATGACTCAAATACAGCAATCCGAACCGATAGTTTACCAAGGACAGTTTGGAGAGTTTACAATTACCCAGAGCGATCGCACGGGCGTCATCATCTACCGCGCTGGCTTAATGGTAGCAGCATTAAGCTTTGGCTTGGGGACTTGGCTGCTACTATCTCAGGGCGCTACCCCAACTATTTTGAACGCACTGACCTTGCTATATGCCTGTTTCTGCGTGGCGTTGGGCGTCAGCTTAGCCACCATCCATATATATATGGTACAGCTGCACCGAGGGCTGCAAATTTTTTGGGCGGTTGGCGTTTTGGCGTCTGTTGTACTAGCGGTGCAAAGTGGCGAACCTTTGGCGCTGACTGTTTACCACCATCCACTTGCTATTTTGGGAATTGGTTTTACCTTTGCAGCATTGACTGGAATTTATTTCAAAGAAGCTTTTTGCTTTAACCGACTGGAAACAAAGGTGCTGACACCACTGGTTCCTTTGCTGCTGTTGGGACATTTGTTTGGCTTTTTGCCGATGGAGATGAAGCCGATATTACTGCTAATTTGGGCGATCTTTTTCCTCGTCTTTGCGGTGCGGAAAACTATGCAAGCAATTCCAGCTGATATTGGGGATAAGTCGGTTTTTGAATATCTCAAACAAAAGCCTTCTGTTCCAGCTTAGCGATCTCTAAAATGTTGCAACCGCAGATAAACGCAGATAAACGCAGATAAACGCAGATAATGTGTTTATCTGTGTTAGCAAGAAATGGAGTAATTTAGGCAATTGCTTGAAGAACGCGCATATTGGTTAGCTTGGTCGCAAATTCCGGGAATAGGGCCGATTTTACTGAAGCGACTCCAACAGCACTTTGGTAATCTGGCGGGGGCGTGGTCAGCAAGTGCAGCGCAATTGCGACAAGTGGAGGGATTTGGGGTTAAAACATTGGTGACAGTGGAGGGAAAGCGATCGCAACTCGACCCCGCTCAATTTCTTCTACAATACCAGCAGAAAAACCCTTATTTTTGGACACCAGCAGATGCCGATTATCCCCGTTTGTTACGAGATATTCCCAATCCTCCACCAGTGCTACATTACCGGGGAAAAGTGCAAACCCAAGAAAATCAAGGTTTAACAGCAACAGTGGGAATTGTCGGGACTCGTCAACCTTCCGAATACGGTATCCGTTGGACGCGCAGAATTAGCGCCGCTTTAGCTAAACAAGGATTTACAATTGTTTCGGGGATGGCGGAGGGAATTGACACCGAAGCGCATAGTGCCTGTTTAGAGGCGGGTGGACGGACAATAGCGGTTTTTGGTACTGGGATAGATGTTATTTATCCGTCGCGCAATCGCAATTTATCCGCACAAATAACAGGAAATGGTTTGCTTTTAAGCGAATATTCGGCTGGTACCCCACCCGATCGCACTCGTTTTCCCGCCCGCAATCGAATTATTGCAGCTTTGAGTCGCGCCGTTTTAGTGATGGAAGCACCCAGAAAATCTGGTGCTTTAATTACTGCCGACGTTGCTAAAGATTTCGGTCGAGATGTTTACGTGCTGACTGCCCGTTTGGACGATTATCAATCCCACGGTTGTTTGAATTTATTAACCAAAGGAGCGACAGCAATTCCTGTTGAATTTGAGGAACTATTAAAAATGTTGGGCGCGACGCCGCCTGCGGATACGGAAAATTTTGCTTCTTTACCTTTATTTGCTCAAACCCAGGCGTCAAATGCACCGCCAATGCCGGATTTAGAACCGGAATTAAAACAAGTTTGGCAGGCAATTTCTTCAGAAGCTACGCCCTTCGATTTAATTGTACAAAAAGCTGGCTTACCGGCAGGAGGGGTTTCGAGTGCTTTATTGCAGTTGGAATTAATGGGGTTGGTAACTCAATTGCCAGGAATGAGATATCAAAAATGTTAGTAATTTGAATAGTAAATCTCACAATAAATGTCTAATGAAGGCTCAAGAGAGGCAGAAAGGAAATATTTTACTTGTTGACGATACGCCGGACAACCTTCGCCTTTTATCTTCAATACTGACCGAGCGAGGGTACGCAGTTCGCAAGGCTAGGTCAGGTCAGATTGCATTGACTTCCGTAAAGACAGCGCTGCCTGATTTAATTTTGCTCGATATTAATATGCCGGAGATGGACGGTTATGAAGTTTGCAGCAAACTGAAAGCTTCGGAACAAACTCGTGATGTGCCGGTGATTTTTATCAGCGCTCTCAGTGAGGTAATGGATAAGATCAAAGCCTTTGCTGTCGGTGGCATAGACTACATCACCAAACCTTTTCAAACTGAAGAGGTGATCGCCCGCGTGGAAAATCAACTGACGATCGCACGTCAGCGTTTATCGCTACAAGAGCGAACAGCACAGCTAGAAAAAGAAATCAAAGCACGCCAACAAGCTGAAGAAGAAATTCGACTCTTGCTAACAATGGCTCAAGCGATTAGTACTGCCACAGATTTCGATACCGCCTTAGAAGTTATCTTGCAGCAAGTTTGCCAAACAACTGATTGGATTTACGGCGAAGCTTGGATTCCCACCACCGATACATCAGCTTTAATATGCAGTCCTCGTTGGTACTGTCAGCGGGAAAAGATTGACCCAACTCTGGTAGATGCGATCGCACGTTTCCGAGAATACAGCGAAGTTCTCACTTTCTATCCCGGTGAAGAAATTCCCGGCAAAGTTTGGTCAACGCGACAATCCGCCTGCGTTAACGATTTCAACGAAATGGAAGATGCTCTCCTAAGATTAGAACTGGCGACACAATGCGACTTAAAAGCTGCTTTTGGCGTACCTATTGTTCCTATGGGCAATATACAGCAGCCAGAAGAACAGGGCAGTTATTTGCTGAGTTCTCAATCTCCTGTTTTGGCGGTGTTAGTTTTCTTCGCTCTCTCAAGTAGTTCGGACGACAAGCGCTTGTGCGAGTTAGTTAGTGTGGTAGCAGCCCAGTCGGGAACGGTGCTGCAACAGAAGAAAGTCCAAGCAGAAATGAAAGCTCTGTTTGCGGCGATGACCGATACGGTAGTAGTTCGGGATGTTTCCGGACGTTGCCTCAATGTTATCCCTACAAATACGATGAATTTGTACAAACCTGCAACCGAAACGATCGGCAGGAAAGTCCACGAAACTTTACCGGAAGCCGAAGCAGATTTGATTCTCCAAGCGATCCTAGAAGCGGTTTCCACACAAAAAACCGTTGAAATTGAATATAGTTTGCCCATAGGAGGTAAAGATATTTGCTTTGCCGAGACGATTTCGCCGCTTTCTTCTGAAACGGCGATTTTGGTGGCGCGGGACATCACCGAGCGCAAGCAAGCCCAGTCAGATCTGCAAAAAGAGCAAGAAAAGTCAGAACAGTTATTACTCAATATTTTGCCAGAGGCGATGGTCGAGCGATTGAAAGAAAATCCAGGTGCGATCGCCGAACATTTCCATGAAGTCACTATTTTATTTGCCGATATTGTCGGTTTTACTCTTCTGTCGGCGCGAATCTCACCAACTGAATTAGTTAATTTGCTCAATGAGATTTTTTCTAAGTTTGACGAACTCACAGAAAAACATGGTTTGGAAAAAATCAAAACGATTGGCGACGCTTATATGGTAGTAGGTGGATTGCCTGTTCCTAAAGAAAATAGTGCAGAAGCTATTGCGGATATGGCGCTGGATATGCAAGCTGCGATCGACCAATTTCAAATGAAGTGTAGCGAAAAATTACAAATCCGCATTGGTATTAATACTGGAGCAGTCGTAGCAGGTGTAATTGGGATGAAAAAATTTATTTACGACCTCTGGGGAGATGCTGTCAATGTTGCTTCTAGGATGGAATCATCCGGTATACCGGGCAAGATTCAAGTCACCTCAGCAACTTACGAAAAGTTAAAAAATCGCTATAAGTTCGAGAAACGCGGCAAAATTTCTGTTAAAGGTAGGGGAGAAATGATAACTTACTGGTTAGTTGCAAAATCATTGCCTAAATAAAAGCGAATAAATAAAAACTAGACAATAGATGATGAATTTGTTAAAATATATTTCATATTTTGCTTTTTTATTAGCTGACAATAATTACAAGGCGTGCATTTATAGTATACCACACACAAGAAGACAAAAGATGCTTAAGATTGACGGTTACCTTATTCTCAGTCAAGTTTACGAAAGTACCAATTCCCTAGTTTATCGCGCTATCCGACAACAAGACAATCAACCTGTTATCCTCAAAGTCCTCAAAGAAGACTATCCAACAGCTTCCGAACTTACCCGCTACAAGCAGGAATATGAAATTACCAGACATCTGAATCTGGACGGGGTAATTAAAGTTTATAGTTTAGAACCATTACAGAGAACTTTGGTGATGATCTTGGAGGATTTTGGCGCATCATCTTTAAAACAGTTGATGAACAAATCAAAAGCGGCGGGACAACAGATGCTGCTAACAGAATGTCTGGCGATCGCTATTAAAATAACTGAGACGTTGGGACATATTCACAGTAGCAATGTTATCCACAAAGATATAAATCCTGCCAATATTGCTTATAACCCCAAAACCAGAGTTTTAAAACTCATCGACTTTGGTATTTCTACACAATTAACGCGGGAAAATCCCACCCTAAAAAATCCTCACATTTTAGAAGGTACGCTCGCCTATATTTCCCCAGAACAAACCGGACGGATGAACCGTTATTTGGATTACCGCACAGATTTTTATTCTCTCGGTGTCACCTTCTACGAATTACTAACCGGACAACTGCCTTTTGAAACCAATGATGCACTGGAATTGGTACATTGTCATATTGCCAAACAGCCAGTACCACCCGATCGATTTAAAATTCAAAAGTCAAAATTAAAAAATGATGAACTTAATAAAAGCCAAAAAATTCCGAAAGTCGTTTCAGATATAGTGATGAAACTGATGGCGAAAACAGCGGAAGAGAGATACCAAAGTGCTTGGGGAATCAAAGCGGATTTAGAAGAATGTTTGACTCAGTTACAAACAAAAGGAAATATCTCTGCATTTCCCCTTGCTGCCAAAGATATCTCTGATAAATTTCAAATTTCCCAAAAACTCTACGGACGAGAGGCAGAAGTTGAAACTTTATTAGCAGCATTTGAGCGAGTAGCTGGGGAAAGCCAAAAATCAAAAGCCAAAAGTCAAAAAAATGGTCGTCAATCTCAAATCCTAAATACCAAATCCCAAATCGAGATGATGTTGGTGGCGGGTTACTCTGGCATCGGTAAATCATCATTGATTGCCGAAATTCACAAGCCTAATAGCCAACTGCGCGGCTATTTCACAGAAGGTAAATTCGATCAATTTCAGCGCAATATTCCCTATTCTGCCATAGTAAGCGCTTTTAAAGAATTGGTGCGACAACTGTTAACAGAAAGCGAAGCACAACTAAATTTATGGCGAGAAAAACTTTTAGTTGCTTTTGGTGAGAACGGTCAAGTTATTATTGATGTAATTCCAGAAGTGGAATTGATTGTGGGCAAGCAGCCACCTGTGCCAGATTTAGGGCTATCTGAATCTAAAAATCGTTTTAATCTGGTCTTCCAAAAGTTTATTAGGGCATTTTGTGCCAAAGAACATCCCCTCGTTATCTTTCTTGACGATTTGCAGTGGGCAGACTCTGCCACGCTCAAGTTAATCGAACTGATGATGACGGATACGGATATGCAATATTTATTTTTGATTGGAGCGTATCGGGATAACGAAGTCAGCCCAACACATCCCTTAATGATGACGTTGGATAAGTTGCGTAATTTGGGAGCCACTATTAATTTTATTACCTTATCTCCTTTAAAAATCGAACATACTACCCGCTTAATTGCGGATACGTTACACGATAATATCGAGCGGGTAAAACCTTTAGCAGAACTGGTGATGAGAAAAACGGGAGGAAATCCGTTTTTTGTGAATCAGTTTCTCAAAACATTGCACGCCGAGCGCCTAATCGAGTTTAATTTTCAGAGTTATGCTTGGAAGTGGGATATCGCACGCATTGACTCTCAAAATATTACCGACAATGTAGTGGAATTGATGATAGGTAAGTTGAAAAAACTGCCATCTTCTACGCAGCAGATTTTATATTTAGCTTCTTGTGTTGGTGCTTCTTTTGACTTAAACACTATTTCTATTGTCTGCGAAAAATCTAAAGAAGTAGTTTTTTCCGATCTGATCGTAGCCGTTCAGTCCGGTTTAATTTTGCCTATATCTGAGTTAGATGCAAATCTGTTAATCCAAGATTACAAGTTCCTGCACGATCGCGTACAACAAGCAGCTTACGCTCTCATCGATCAGTCTCAGAAGAAAGTCGTTCACTTACAAATTGGTCGGTTACTGTTGCAGAATACCGCAGCGGCGAACTTGTCAGATAAGGTATTTGAGATCGTCGATCATCTCAATTTGGCTGTTGAATTGGTGAGCGATCGCACCGAACAAAATGAAATAGTAAAACTGAATTTGATGGCGGGTCAAAAAGCGAAAGCAGCAGCGGCTTATGCAGGTGCGATCGCGTATTTAAATGCAGGGCTAAAACTGCTGAGTGCAGATAGTTGGCAAAGTGATTATGAACTAACTTTAGCGCTGTATGAGGAAGCAGCAGAAGCAGCGTATTTGAGTGGTGATTTCGAGCAGATGGAGAAATTGGCTTTGGTACTATTAAACCGTACCAAAACAGTGTTAGAAAAAGTGAAAGTTTATGATGTAAAAATTCAAGCAGCAGGAGCGCAAGGCAATTTTAAAGAAGCAATTAAGATCGGTCTGCAAGTCCTGAAACTGTTAGGATTGACATTACCAGAACAGCCCACCCAATTGGAGATTCAAAAAGCATTCCAGGAAACTGCTTTACTCTATGTCGGGCAAGAAATCGAATCATTAATTAACCTGCCAGAAATTACCGAACCCGAACCGCAGGCAGCTATCTATATTCTATCAAGTATAAGTGCTGCCGCCTATATAGCGGCTCCTGAACTTATGTTACTAATTGTGTTATCAATGGTTGATTTATCGATTAAATTTGGTCATTGCACTTGGTCTGCATTTAGTTATGCGGCTTATGGATTAATTCTATGTGGAGTTATTCAAGATATTGAATTGGGTTATAAATTTGGTAAATTGAGTTTAAATTTAGTAGAACATTTCAATCCCAAGAGGGGTAAATCTAGGGCATTAGAAGTATTAGGCGCTCACGTAATGCACTGGAAAGAACATTTCAAAGAAACGCTACCAATTGTGAGTGAAGGTTATCAAAACGGAGTGGAAACCGGAGAATTTGAATTTGCTGGTTATTGTGCATTTTTTTGTTGCGATCATTCATATTTTATCGGTCACGAACTTACGAGTTTAGAAGGTAAGATGGCGACCTACGGTAATGCCATCCGTCAAATTAGGCGGGAAAACCCTTTTAATTGGGTGGCAATGTTTCGGCAGGCAGTCCTTAACCTTCTGGGTCGGTCTAAAAATCCTCGCTTTTTAATCGGTGATGCCTACAACGAGGAGGAATGGCTACCCCTTGCTATGCAAGCAAATGACCGATTAGGACTGCACTTGCTTTATTTAAATAAACTTATTTTAAGTTATCTATTTGGTGAATATAGTCTAGCCATAGAAAATGCTTTGAGAGCAGAAGAGTATTTAGATGGTGTAATCGCAATGGTCGTTGTACCTATCTTTCATTTCTATGATTCTCTCGTGCATTTAGCTGTATTTGCTGATGGTTCAAATTCCGAGCAAGAGGCTTGGTTGAATCGGATTAATCTTAACCAAGAAAAGATGCAGAAATGGGCGCATCATGCCCCAATGAATTTTTTGCATAAATTCGATTTAGTAGAGGCTGAGAAAGCACGAGTATTGGGGCAAGTTGTGGCAGCAATGGATTTTTACGAGCGAGCTATTAAAGGAGCAAGAGATAACGGATTTATCCAAGAGGAAGCATTAGCTTATGAGTTAGCGGCAAAGTTTTATCAAGCGCGTGGTATGGATAAGTTTGCCCAAACTTATATGAAAGAGGCTCACTACGGCTATGTGCGCTGGGGAGCGAAGGCAAAGGTAGAGGATTTGGAAGTAAAGTACCCGTATTTATTGCCTAAATCATCTCCAGCGAACAACCTTACTTTTAGCCATACGATAAATAACCCTAACATTACTACAACTGGTAGTCAGTCAGCCTCAGCTTTGGATTTAGCCACTGTAATGAAAGCTTCTCAAGCGATTTCTGGCGAAATTTTGCTGGATAAATTACTTACCAAATTAATGAAAATTTTGATGGAAAATGCAGGAGCGCAAACTGGATATTTAATTTTGGAAACTGAGGGCAAGTTGCAGATTGAAGCTTGTGGAGAGGTAGATTCGGATAACATCACAGTATTGCAATCAATTCCTCTAGAGAATCGTCTGCCAATAGCAATTATCAATTATGTTGTCCGCACGAAGGAAACAGTGGTTTTGAATGATGCTACTGGTGAGGGTAATTTTACTAATGACCCTTACATAAAACAGCACCAAACTAAATCTCTTTTATGTGCGCCATTGATCGATCGCTCTCAACTCAGCGGTATTGTTTATTTAGAGAATAATCTGACCACAGGCGCTTTTACACCAAATAGATTGTCAGTTTTACAACTGTTATCGGGACAAGCTGCTATCTCGATTGAAAATGCCCGACTCTATCAAACTCTAGACGACAAAGTTAAAGAACGCACCGCCCAACTCGCTAAAGCAAATCAGGAAATCACCGCTCTAAATGAACTCCTCAAAGCAGAAAATTTCCGTATGAGATCTGAGCTAGAAGTTACCAAACAACTCCAACAAATGATTTTACCCAAACAATCGGAATTAGAATCAATTGAAGGATTAGAAATTACGGGATTTATGGAACCAGCCGATGAAGTGGGCGGGGATTATTATGATATACTGCAACGAGATGGCAAAGTCAAAATAGGCATTGGCGATGTCACTGGACATGGGTTAGAAAGTGGGGTATTGATGTTGATGACGCAAACCGCAGTCAGAACATTACAGGAAAGCGATCGCACTGACCCAGTGCAATTTCTAGACATTCTCAACCGCACAATTTATGGCAACGCTCAACGAATCAATCCCTATCGAAATTTAACTCTAACTTTACTAGATTACGCTAATGGCACTTTGAGAATTAGCGGTCAACATGAAGAGATAATCATCGTGCGTGCTAGCGGTGAATTAGAGCGAATCGATACGCGAAATCTCGGCTTTCCCATTGCTTTAGAGGAGGATATTGCCGATTTTATCTCGTCCGAAGAAGTGCAACTCAATTCAGGGGATGTGGTAGTATTATATACAGATGGAGTTACAGAAGCGTTCGATATCGATCGCCACCAATACGGACTAGAACGCTTATGCGAAATAGTCAAATGCAACCACTCTTTTTCCGCAGCAGAAATTAGACAAGCGATTGTTGATGATCTGCGGCGGCATATCGGTTCCCAAAAGATTTTTGACGATATTACATTAGTCGTGCTAAAACAAAAGTAAATATTTGCCTAATTGGCTTCAAGTATTCGCTTTTGTTCCCATTTGTTAATTTTTACAACACTCAAAACTAACATTATCTCAAATGCCTATGTCTCAAATAATTGGAAATTTCATAGAAGATGTATTGGATGATAGTAAAATATTTATGATGGAATTTTTTATGCACGCTGTACCCATGACAAAGCGCAAGCAAACAAGATATCTATCTATGGCTTTTATGGCTGAATATTTAGCAAATTTTTTTACATTTAAAGAAGAAGAAGATATATTTTTTTTTCAAAAGCAACTCCAACTTAAAAGCGCTGCTAATTACATTGCTAATGAGTTGTTGGAAAACTCGATAAAATATAATTACGAATTAGGCAAATATCCCCTTAGATTTGCGATTTACTTGCTGGAACGCAATTTGGTATTTGTCAGCAAAAATTGCGTTAATAAAAAAACTTTAGATAAGTTGAATAACTTTATTAACGAGCTGAGCGATTCTGATGTTACTGAGTTCTATTTCCGTCAGTTGGAAAAAGGCGCTGAAGAGAAGAGTGAGGAATCGCAGTTAGGTTTCTTGAGCATCCTTAATGATTATGAGGCTAAATTGGGCTGGAAATTTGAGACAGTTAGTAAAGAACCTGAAATTACTAGCGTTACCACAATGGTGCAGTTAGCAACCAACTGATGGTAGATTATTTAAACGATAAATAGCAGGCTGAAAGAGAATGGAAGTTAAAACTGATGACTACAGGGTATGGTACGAGGCAGAAACGACAACAGTGAATTTTCAGGGTTTGTTGCGGGAAGGGACAATCGCTGACTACAAAGCTATAGAGCAGTTACTTAATGAGGCGCTGGCGCTAGAATTGCCGATGATGACAATAAACCTACAGGCTCTAGAATTTATAGACAGTTCGGCAACGAGTGTATTGTCAAGATTTGTGATTGGAATTCGCAAGAAAAAATCAATTGCCCTAGTAGTTAAAGCCTCGAAGCTAATACCCTGGCAGGAAAAATTTTTGGATAACTGGAAAAAATTGCTACCTAATTTGACCCCGCAATGGGAATAGTAGATAAAGTGTATAGTAAATCTTCGGTAAGAACAGTCGGATTAAAACTGAGTATCGGTTATGAGTTTCCAAGTTATCGGGCAAGCCAAACATCTACTGCTCAGCGGACTGATTGCCAGCCTCGGACTGTGGACAGTACCAGCGCAAGCACAAGTTTCCGATGCCAAAGTGAATGCAGTGCTGGAAGCATTGCGCCAAGCAGCACCACCCAACCGTCCCAATGATGGGATGTACAGCCAGTGGCAAGTTTTACCGGGCATCATTCCCAGCTGGACAAAACAATGTGTCGGACGGGAACTCACCCCCGCTCAATTTGAGTCTGATGCAAGCGCCGCACGCAACACCGTCGCCTGCATCGTGCGACGGGAACTAGACAAGCAGTTTCGCGCTACCAACAACAACGAAACCGCATCTGTACGCAACGTGGCGTGCTGGTGGATGACTGGCAACGCCGGAGGTTGTGGTAGCGGTGCAACTGCTACTTACGTGCAAAGAGTTGCCGGTTTCTATCAGCAATCAGCGCCAGGAACTAACCCGCCAGCGCAACGCCCATCTTCTCATCGGCGTTCGTCAGCAAACACTCAAACTCAAACCGCTACCCCTTCATCTTCATCCATTGCCTTACTTTCCGACAACCAAGTAGCGGCAATGGTGGAAGCTTTGCGGTTAGCTGCACCCCGCACTCCTACCACGAATGATGGACTTTACAGCCAATGGCAAATCAAACCAGAAATTATCCCCACTTGGTCTAAACAATGTATCGGACAGGAACTCACGCCGCAACAATTCGAGTCTGACCCAACGGCGGCGCGAACGATCGTATCCTGTATTATGCAAAGAGAGTTAAACAGCCAATTTAGCGCCGCTAACCGAAATGAAACCGCCGCAGTCCGCCGTACTGCTTGTTGGTGGATGAGTGGCAAACCTACAGGATGCGACAGTGGCGCAATTGCTGCTTATGTCGAGAAAGTTGTCGGTTTCTACCAGCAGCAGGCACGCGGTTCTAGCGCTTCCGAACAGCGATCGACGATCGTTCCACCATCTAGTCTATCTCCAGCTAGTTCATCATCAAATGTAGAAGTTTCCGATAGCCAAGTAGCAGCAATGGTGGAAGCGCTGCGCGTCGCTGTAGCTGGCAAAGTCAAACCTAACGATGGACTTTACAGCGCATGGCAAGTCACGCCCGGTATTATTCCCAGCTGGACAAAACAATGTGTCGGACGGGAACTGACACCTGCACAATTTGACGCCGATGCAACTGCGGCACGCAATACGGTCGCCTGTATTATGCGACGCGAACTCAACAGGCAGTTTCGCGCCATCGGTAACGATGAGTCATTAGCTGTCCAACGTGTCGCAGCTTGGTGGTTAACTGGCGATGCCAATCTTTACAATAGCGAAAGAGCAGCCGACTACAGTCAGAGAATTCTGGGTTTATACCAACAGCAACGCTCTAATTTCAGCAGTCAGCCCTAATCGTTTTTTAGGGTGCGTTACACTGCCTTAACGCACCCTAAATCTGCAATTGTGTGTTGCTTTGTCATTCGTTTTGTAGAGTATATAGCAACCGACGATACCAAATCCGGGTCTGCTACTTTCTTTTTCAGCCACAATCTTTTTCTCCTATTACCCCACCTTTGAATAATGAGAATAATCGCAGCGCATTTGGGATTACGAGGCCACCGAACTGGAAATAATTTCCCGCAATACTTGAGCGGTATTATCTAATTGGTCAAGTACTTGATTAGTTTGTTGTAAAGATGCCACAGTTTGCTGAGACGCTTGACTTAACTTCGATATGGCCACACTAATTTGCTGTGCCCCCTCAAATTGTGCTTCTACAGTTTGACTGACTTGTTCAAATTCTGGTGTCAGACTCTGCACTTGCTCGATCGCCTGCGTAATTTGCTGGCTGATGCGACCCACCAGTTCGACGTGAAATCCGACCTGATGGCTGAACTTATCCATTTCCATGACGCCTTTGTAAACAGAAGATTGAATCTCTTTGACCACTTCTTCAATTTCTTGGGACGCTGCCGCCGAGTTATCTGCCAATCGTCGCACTTCTCTGGCTACCACCGCAAAACCCGCTCCGTACTCCCCGGCTTTTTCCGCTTCAATCGCGGCGTTGAGGGAGATTAAATTAGTTTTATAGGCTACGTCCGAAATTCGGTTGACGGCGCTATTGATGTTATTGGCTTTTTCATTCATCACCCGCAGTCGGGCCGAAATCACGTTAGTTGCTGAAGCTAAATCCCCCATCGCGTCGGCCATTTTGGCGAGGCTTTTTTGAGAACTACTGGTTACTTGTGCCGTCGCAGTCGCTTTTTGGGCGACATTTTCCATTGTTTTGACTAATTGCCCGGAAGTGTTGGCAATAGCACGGGCGGTGGTATTCACTTGATTGGCAAATGCAGCTTGCTGTACAACGGTGGCTTCTAACTGCTTGCCAGCCACAGCAATTTGCGTGGTGGATAAGGTATTTTCGATCGCCACTTGCTTGGCTTGGTCAATTACCGAAGCGAGCTGTTGTTCCCGAACCTTAACAGTTTGAGCCATCTGAGTAAAGACTTGCGCCAACTGTCCCAATTCATCAGTTCGATCTACTTTAACCATCGTGTCAAGATTTCCTTGGGTGATTGCCTTTGCTGCTTCGTTCAACTCCTGAATGGGCTGCATCAGCCACCGAGACAAAAAGTAAGAGATCAGCAATCCGAACAGTAAAGTTCCGGTTGAGATGGCAACTGCCCGCCCTAGCTGTTGTTGAATTGTCTTTTGGACAGACTCAAGGGGCAAGTAGATCAGTGTGGCACCAAGAGACTGTCGATCGGAATCGCTTAATGGTGTTGCAACTCTAAGATATTTTCCTTGCAGTTCGCTCTGGGAAAGCTTTTGCCTTATAGCTCGCTCGATCAGTGCGCGATCGACTTCATTGAGACTCTGGCTATTCTCCCATCCTGCAACTGTGCCAGCAGCTACAACGTTGAGCCGATCGTCAACTACCCAAATTCCATGTACGCTATTTTTGTCCAGCACTCGATCGATCAAGTTCTGGAAGCCCAACTCCTGGCGGAGACGATCGAACAGTGCCCCATTACTGCCAACCTGCACAATTCGCCGTTTGTCAATCCCTACCACTCCCACATATTTGAAAATATTGCGATCGATTTCCCGCCGACGAGCCTCCTGAATAACCACAGTTTTTTCGCCTGTGAGCAAAGGCCAGAATAAAGATGCCTGGGGTTGTTTTTTCGGGTCTGGACTAAAGGTGAAATCAACGTCTAAATTTCTGAGATAGGAATGCCCTTTTTCATCCGTAATCCAAAACTCATCCACAATGCTGGCATCTGTAATCGCTTTCAGGTGGGCATTGATCGCTTGTGGAGATAGCCCAGCCTTTTCCGCAATGCTAACTAGGTGAGCCGCAATTACGGCTTGACCAACCATCTGATCCGCGATCGATTCTTCCACCCGATCGGGAATATCTTTGGTAAACTGAGCGCTGAGCGCAAACAACTTGGCAATCCGAATGCCATCTGCGTTTGTTTTTTCTAGCAATGCCTCACGGGCTGTCCAGGTCATAATTGTAACAGTCGGAAGCAATGTCGCTGCGATCCCAGAGATTACAGTCAGCACAATTTGTCTGCGAAGTCCCATGCTCAGTCAACTCCTTTACCAGTTCAAGCGGATATAGACAGTAACTATGTGGTGCTGTCCGTTGGGGAATGAAAGATAGCCAGCCAGCCAAAATGTTGCGAAAATTTCCACTACGAACGCTTATTCTCGACTATCTGAGTAGATTTCGCTTTTCTCGAAAAATTGGGTTGAAAAACCCGTCGTTTTACGACGGCTTTTGGTAAAATTGAACGCCAGCGGAACACAAGATGTAGTTGTGGCATACGAACTTACTCGCTGGATAAAGACTAATGCTACCAATCCGAATGGGTTGCCCCAATGCCTCACTGCCCTCTAAAAACATATGGCATAGGTGGGAGACAATAGAAATTAAATACCGTAGGGCATACGGAAATTCACGCTTGGGGAGTAGTCCTAAAGAGTGCTTGCTGTAAAAGGTGTAGTCCGACTAGACATGAAACTGTAAGACCAAAGCTAAGTTTACTTAGTGGCGGCAGGATTCAGCCCAAGAATCCTCGTACCTTTAGGTCGAGGAGTGTCAAATAGCGAAAGCACGAAGGTGGTACCAAAGCGAAATCTGAGCAAGGTAAGATTAGCATATTTTCAGGAAACGTTTGTTGCAGAGACTCTCAACAGACAGTTTACATTTGATACGGACACAACAGGAGTTTTTTTATACTTTCTAACTATCAGGTCACAATGCCACGGAGCTAATTCTCAAACGATACGTCCGACGATCTCCTCAAGATGCCACTGAACTGGAGATAATTCCCCGCAATACTTGGGCGGTATTATCTAATTGGTCAAGTACTTGATTAGTTTGTTGTAAAGATGCCACAGTTTGCTGGGACGCTTGACTTAACTTCGATATGGCCACGCTAATTTGCTGCGCCCCCTCAAATTGTGCTTCTACAGTTTGACTGACCCGTTCAAATTCTGGTGTCAGACTCTGCACTTGCTCGATCGCCTGCGTAATTTGCTGGCTGATGCGACCCACCAGTTCGACGTGAAATCCGACCTGATGGCTGAA